>JAYTMM010000355.1:0-8744 GCA_043728555.1 Pseudobdellovibrionaceae bacterium | reverse complement strand
GCTGGGGAATCTTTTTTTGTTGAAGGTTTTGAAAAGAAAACAACAGTTTGACCTTCTAAAACTGAAAGATCTTTAGCGTGAAGATGAACTGAAATTGTTGACGTTGAATTAGACATTAAAATCTCCTTGTTTTTTGAAATATCAATGTATCAAATTGAGAATCTAAACACAATCACTTGCTTTAGTCCTGAATTTTGGGTGATCTTTAACGCGTCACACGTTTTAAATAAAGTTTTGCCATTAAAAAACCGATTTAATTTCTATCATCAACCACTCATCAAGGAGATTCTGTGTCTGTAATACCCTATGTGATCGAACAAACCTCTAAAGGCGAAAGATCATACGATATTTATTCGCGTTTATTAAAAGATCGTATTGTCATCTTGGGCTCGGCCGTCACTGACGACGTTGCTAATTCGATCATTGCGCAGTTTTTATTTTTAGAAGTTGATAATCCAGAAAAAGACATTCAATTTTACATCAATTCACCAGGCGGTAGCGTTTCTGCGGGCATGGCGATCTATGACATGATGCAATTCGTGAAATGCGATGTTGCGACATATTGTCTAGGTATGGCAGCCAGCATGGGGTCACTGTTATTAACAGCGGGTTCAAAGGGTAAGCGTCATTCAATGCCGAATTCTAGAATCATGATTCATCAACCGTTATTACATGGCGGTGGTTTACAGGGTCAAGTTACTGATATTGAAATTCATGCTAAAGAATTAATTAAGACCAAAGAAAAATTAACAAATATTTACGTCAAGCACACAGGACAGACTTACGAAAAACTTTTTAATTCAATGGAGCGTGATAATTACATGGACCCAACTGTGGCCAAAGATTTTGGTTTGATTGATCATGTGATCGCACCAAGAAAATCTGTTAAAGCGTAATTTTTTAAATATTAATTTTGAAACAAAGACTGGAATAGAAAATATGACAATGAAAGACGCAAGCTTAAGATGTTCATTCTGCGGTAAAGGCCAAAAAGAAGTTAAAAAATTAATCGCTGGCCCCGGTGTTTACATCTGTGACGAATGTATTGATTTATGCATGGACATCATCGATGAAGAAAAAGTCAAAGAAGTTGCCGTTAAAGGTGCATTTCGCATTCCAAAACCTGCAGATATAAAAACTTTTTTAGATGATTACGTCATTGGCCAGTTGCAGGCGAAAAAAACAATCGCAGTTGCTGTACACAATCATTATAAACGTATCAATGCTTTACAAAATAAAAAATCAAACGATGTTGAATTGCAAAAATCAAATATTTTACTGATCGGACCAACGGGTTCGGGTAAAACATTGATCGCACAAACGATCGCACGCATTTTAAATGTTCCCTTTGCAATGGCAGACGCCACAACATTAACCGAAGCCGGTTATGTGGGTGAAGACGTTGAAAATGTTGTTCTTAATTTATTACAGTCAGCAGATTACGATGTCGAAAAATGTAAGCGTGGAATTATTTATATCGACGAGATCGATAAAATTTCACGTAAATCAGAAAATGCATCGATCACTCGCGACGTCAGCGGCGAGGGCGTTCAGCAAGCGTTATTAAAAATTCTTGAAGGCACTGTTGCGAATCTGCCACCAAAGGGTGGACGCAAACATCCACAACAGGAATTCATCCAAATTGATACTTCAAATATTTTATTTATTTGTGGTGGGGCATTCGCGGGGATCGATAAAATTATTGAAAACCGTACAACAAATAAATCAATGGGTATCGCAGGTGATGTCGGCGTGATTTCAAAAGACAACACTGAAGAATTAATTTCAAAAATTGAACCCGATGATTTATCAAAATTTGGATTAATTCCAGAATTTATTGGTCGTCTGCCATGTATCGCAACGCTTGCGCCATTGGGCGAAAGTGCATTGATGGATATTCTAACTCGCCCCAAAAATGCGGTTGTGAAACAATATCAGCGTTTATTTCAATTCGAAGGTGTTGATTTAAAATTTACTGACGAAGCATTAAAAGCGATCGCACAAGAAGCTTTGAAGCGTAAAACCGGAGCTCGCGGTCTGCGCGGGGTTTTGGAATCATCAATGCTTGATGTGATGTATGATATTCCGGGAATGGGTAACGTCAAAGAAGTCATCATCGACGAAAAAGTCATTCGCGAAGCGGCAACGCCCAAGATGGTTTATTATTCAGATGATGAAATGCGTGAGCGCGCAGAGGCTGAAAAAGCAAAGAAACAATCTGAAAGCGCTTAGTCTTCAGATCAGCAAATTATAAAAATAAAAAAGGGGATTTACGAACAACCGTAAATTCCTTTTAATTGACTTCAGCTGCATTCAGATCGGCATTTTCAATTGTTTCTTCATCATAATTTTCTAAATTATCATCCAAGGGGTTTTGTCTTTGATATTTCAGTGCCACAGGTCCGCCGTTGGCCTTTATTAATTTTTGCAACTCGGCTGAAATCATTCTACGTGCGGTATTAGATTCTTTTTTAGATGTTGAAGATTTTAATTCCACATTGAACATAAAATATTTTCTGCCTTTTTTAGTATTCGCTATTCCTGCCAATGCGATGTTCGTACCGACGGTTCCTGTTTTTGCAATCACTGCGCCATTTGTTAATTCATTTGAATAAACCGCGCCACCAACGGTGCTGCCTTTGTCTGTGCCGACAACTGACATGATGTCCTGCAGATTTAGTTTTTGTGATTGACTGGCTTTGTTCAGCATATGCAAAGTTCGTAAAACATTTTTACAAGTGGCTTTGTTGTAAATTCTGCTGTTGCCGGTCAGATCGTGATTTTGACCCGATCCATTCACGAAAACGACGTCATTTTCTGTTTGATTAAAATCGCGATAATACAATTTTTTAAAACGGTCTAATCCACCAGACGCGACAAACATTTGATTAGCTGCAAAATTATTCGAATTCCAGTTCATGGATTTTAAAATCGTTTTTACATTTTGTGACGTAACGAATATTTTTTGTACTGTGGGCCCCGCAACAAAGACGGACTTATTTAAAAATGAAATTTTTTGAACACGAAAATTAGGATTTTTAAAAAGTATTATTCCGTTTGCAGCGGCTAATTTATAGCTTTCTTTATAGGATTTTAAAATTTGTGTCGTTTGCATGAGTTCCGAGGCCACAATCGCTGGTGTTGGAAAATCTAAATCAGCCTTCAAGATCAGTGGTTTGATCAGCCTGCCAGAAACTAAAAATCCTTTGCTTAAATCAGTTTCGTAAAGGTACTTCAGATTTTCATCAAATGTTAAATTTCGGATATTTGTGACATCCATTTCATTCAGTTTTGAAATAATCATGTGCATTTTAAACTTATTGAAATAAGGGTCATGTGAGCCTTGTATATGAACATCAAATAAACCACGCGAAACTGCAGTAACGTAAATTTGTGTATAGAATTTGTCTTGAACGTTAAAATTTGTAATAGCCATCAGTGTGGTATAAATTTTTGAAACAGACGCAATCGGCATCAGGGTGTCAATATTTTCTCCCGTGACATCCAATCGATCTTCGGACATCGAACACGAGCTCGCCATTTTCGCAGCAAAAACGGGTGTGGCCATCAACGTACTGATTGCACACGCAATTCCGAATTTTAAACCTCGCTTCGACAGCATCAACATAAACGTCCACCTATTCCGATGAACTGATAAATGCAAAACATAGCGCTGTTTTAAATCCAATATACCGACTTTGGTTGATAAAAGTGTCTAAAGTGTATCATTTTGAGCTGAAAATTGCTTTACACACGAAAGATCGCAACCAAAAAAACATTTGTTCTTTTGTCTGATAAAACAATAACTTATACCTGAAAAAATAGCTCGGCGAATTAGGACTAGATTCATGAAATTTTCTTTGCACAATTAAATTTAAAACATAAACTAAATCTAAGAAAAATATTTTTTAATCGAAAAATCGACTAACCTAAATATTTTCTACTTGAGTCTAAGTGCTAAGCTGAAAAGCGAATCATGAAAATCAAGGCAACATCTCAAGGAAGGAGTTCTCAAATGGCGAACAACCAAACTCAACAACTACCCTTACTTCCTCTGCGTGACCTCATCATATTTCCACATATGATGATGCCACTCTTTGTCGGTCGTGAAAAAAGTATCAATGCTTTAGAAGACGCGATGAGCAAGCAAACCGATATCGTACTTGCAGCGCAAAAAGACGCAAAAACAAATAATCCCGAAGAAAAAGACATTTATTCAATCGGTACTGTCGGAACAATTATTCAATTATTAAGATTGCCCGATGGCACAGTCAAAGTTTTAGTCGAAGGTAAACGTCGTGTACGCATCAAAGGTTTTGTTCCTAATGAAGGTCACTTCGTAGTAAATTGTGAAATGATCGACGAAGACGTCGATAATCAAACAGAAGCGTCAGCACTTGTACGCTCTGTAAAATCAACCTTCGAAACATATGTGAAATTAAATAAACGCATTCCACCTGAAATTTTAATGCGCGTATCTAGCATTGAATCAGCAGGCGAGCTTGCGGATATTATTGTTGCGCAATTGAATTTAAAACTTGAAGACAAACAAGCCGTTCTTGAAATTTTAGATCCGACAAAACGACTTGAACATTTATTGAATTTAATGACGGGTGAAATCGAAATTCTTGAAGTCGAGAAAAAAATCCGCACACGCGTTAAAAAACAAATGGAAAAATCGCAAAAAGAATATTATCTGAACGAGCAGATGCAAGCCATTCAAAAAGAATTGGGCGATAAAGACGATTACCAAGCCGAAATTGAAGACCTAGTGGTTAAATGTCGCGATAAAAAAATGCCACAAACAGCCAAAGACAAAGTAAATAAAGAAATTAAAAAATTAAAAATGATGTCGCCAATGTCTGCAGAAGCCACTGTCGTCAGAAATTATATTGATTGGATTTTGTCATTACCTTGGCAGGAATATTCTGAAGATCGCCACGATGTGAAAAACGCAAAAAAGATTTTAGATAACGATCACTGGGGCTTAGAAAAAGTCAAAGATCGTATTTTAGAATACCTTGCTGTTTTATCATTATCAAAAAATATGCGCGGACCGATTATTTGTTTGGCTGGCCCACCAGGGGTTGGTAAAACTTCATTGGCCAGATCAATCGCTGAATCATTGAATCGTCCGTTTGCTCGAATTTCATTGGGCGGCGTGCGTGATGAAGCTGAAATTCGTGGTCACAGAAAAACTTATGTTGGCGCGATGCCTGGTAAAATTTTACAAGCACTTCGTAAAGTCGATAAAGGAAATCCAGTTCTGTTGTTGGATGAAATCGATAAAATGGCCAATGATTTCAGAGGCGATCCAGCCTCTGCGATGTTAGAGGTTCTTGATCCAGAACAAAATTCAACGTTTTCTGATCATTATCTTGAGATTGAATACGATTTATCAAACGTGATGTTCGTAGCGACTGCGAATAATTTAAGTAACGTTCCGCGCCCGTTGTTGGATCGTATGGAAATTATTTATCTTGAGGGTTACATCGAACAAGAAAAATTTCATATTGCAAAAAATTATTTGATTCCAAAACAAATGGAAAATCACGGAATGAAAGGCTTCAATATCATAATGCAAGACAAAGCTGTTCGTGATGTCATCAGATATTATACCCGCGAATCAGGTGTGCGTAATTTAGAACGTGAATTTGCAAATGTTTTCCGTAAAGTGGCCAAAGACATCGTGATGTCAAATTCTGTTGAAGAATTTAAAACTGCTGTTGCACCAGCGACAACGACGACAAAAGGCAAAGCTGCGAAAACAAAAACACCAATCAAAAAGTCAGCAAAAAAATCTGCGGGTTATGTGATTACTCCAGAAAAAATTGTTGAACTGATTGGTCCACATAAAAACCGTCACGGAGAAATCGAAAAACAAAATGAAATTGGCCTGACAAACGGTATGGCATGGACAGAAGTTGGCGGAGATTTATTAGCCGTCGAAGTCAGTGCAGTTCCGGGTAAAGGTAAATTCACAGTCACTGGTCAATTGGGCGATGTGATGAAAGAATCTTGTTCTGCGGCGATGTCGTATGTCAGATCACGTGGTCCATTGTTTGGTTTCGACAAAGAATATTATGCAAACATTGATGTGCATATTCATTTTCCAGACGGAGCAACACCAAAAGACGGTCCATCAGCAGGTTGTGCGTTAACGACTTCGATTGTTTCAGCATTAACGCGAATCGCGGTTAAGCGAACTGTGGCAATGACGGGTGAAATTTCATTGCGCGGAAAAGTTTTACCAATCGGTGGATTAAAAGAAAAAATTCTGGCCGCACATCGCGGTGGAATTAAAACGATTATCTGTCCGAAAGAAAACGAAAAAGATTTAAAAGATATTCCAAAAGAAGTCTTGAAAGAATTAAAAGTTATTTTAGTCGATCACGTGGACCAAGTTTTAATTAACGCTTTGGATATTAAAAATCCTAAAGAGTTATTTAAGGCACAGTCCGAGCGCGAATTTGGAGTCAAAGCCCATTATACAGGCCAATCTATTCACGCGACCCACTAGATAAAATTCAAACTTAAATGATTAAAGGGCTTTTGTTCATCAAAAGCCCTTTTTTATTGCACAATCATACATCTTTATTGACCGCTGGTGACAGATTTACTACAAATCTGTCTTTCACTTTACAAAGTCATAAAGAGGACACTAACGATGCAGCAAAATATGAACGCAAACCGTTTATATGAAATAAGTAAGCTTTACTGCGATCGTGGCGATTACGACCTGGCATTACCCAACTTGATAGAAGCTGCGAATTTATTTCTGACCGATAAAAACCATGAACAGTATTTAAAATGTACTCAAAACATTTTACGTATTTATGCCGAACGCGAAGACTTCGATCAGCTGTCAGCATTGAAAGAAAAACTTCACGACACAGTTATTCGTGAAAATATCCAATTAAATTCACGCGTA
This sequence comes from Pseudobdellovibrionaceae bacterium, assembly GCA_043728555.1. Lineage (GTDB taxonomy): Bacteria > Bdellovibrionota > Bdellovibrionia > Bdellovibrionales > Bdellovibrionaceae > Pseudobdellovibrio. The sequence continues at coordinate 1,813 of JAYTMM010000355.1, read as the reverse complement.
TATTATGTCTTCGGAATTGCCGCTGTTTACAAAGGCCAAACTGAAACTGCGCTTGAATATTTTAAAATCGCTTTAGAGCATGCCTTGAAAGCTGATGTTAAAGAAGATATTTGCTATGCAATTTTGGGAATTTCAATTTGTTATCGTCGCCAACAAAAATTCGAAGAAGCCTTAAAAGAAATTTACAATTTAAATATATTTTTACAGTTCATTGATAATACAGATTTGCGTGTGACAGTTTTAAATACAAATTCACAAATTTTAATGGACATGAAAAAATACGATCAAGCTCTTGAAATTTTGTGGATGGCGTACGAAGAAGTCAAAACCAGCAAAAGTTTGCACGTTTCAACTGTGTTATTAGCAAATATTGGTTATGTGCTGTTTGAATTAGGTCAAAAAGATTCAGCAAAAATTTATTTTGATATCGCTTATAAATCAATGAATCCAGATAACAATCGCAAATTGATTAGCCAGATGGCGAAATATATCGACACATTAAAAACCAAAGACAAAACTGTTTCAGATTTGAGTTTTGATTTTGAAGGCCATACAGTTCAAGAAAAACAAATCGGTAAAATTGATTTTAAAAATCAGTTTATTCTTTTAGATTTATTAAAACTGTTTACTTCAAAACAGGGTGAAGTTTTTTCGAAAGAATATTTAGTCGAACACATCTGGAAACAAAATTACGATCCTGAAACGCACGACAATAAAATTTATGTGACCATCAAGCGTTTGCGTAAAATGATCGAACCTGATTATGATCGTCCGAAATATATTTTCAGATCAAAAAACGGTTATTTTTTAAATAAAGCCATCAAAGTTGATAATCAAATTTCTATCCCGGGGAGCTTACAGTGATTAAAAGTCTGTTAGTTGTAGCAAGTTTATTTTTCAGTTTTAATATTTTAGCTGCCAGTCAGCCAGCCACCTGTGGTCCAACAATTCAGGGTGGTTTCGATAATTTTCCTTGGGGCTTAGGTAAAGCTCAACCATTTCCATGGACAAAAGTTCAAGGCCTATGGAAAGTTGATGGCGATTTAGATTTAGTTTTAAAATTAAAAGTCATTCGTCAGACTGCAAATTTAAAACAGCTGGATGTGCAAATTTTTTCTAAAGTTCACAGTTGCAATAACCCAATCATGCACGGTGTGGGTCTTATTACTTCGCTTGAACAAAATGTTGTACGCATTATTATCGACAACAAATTAATTAAATTAGCAGTGTTCAATTCAAGTGATTTGGAAATCAATGCAGCGGCTTGTGGTGAACAGGTTTTGGCAGCATCGATGTTTGATCTAGGCAGTGATTTGGGAACTGTGCTTGACAGTGAATCGCAGCCCGCGCAGGTTACGAATATGTTGCTTAAAAAAATCTCAACATCGCTTGATCTGGTCTGTAAAAAACGTTAGTCTGCTAAAAAGTTCTTGAGTCTGGCACGACTCATAGATATACCTAGTGCCACTTAAATTAATTTACCAATAGGGAGTTAGCTCAGTTGGTAGAGCGCCACCCTTACAAGGTGGACGTCGCAGGTTCGAATCCTGTACTCCCTACCAAATTCAGTTTCTAAAAACCCGCCTAAGCAGCGGGTTTTGTTTTTTAAAGAGTTCTTAACAATAACAACAAGTTACGACGAAGCAGACAATAATTCAGATTTATTCAATATCACCCGAAATCATCCAAAATAACCCGAGTTGCAGTGCTTTTGTAGCGCGTGCACGCTACGTGTTTTTGAAACGCTACAGGAAAATATTGATTTAAAAAATTAGAACATAGAAGCTATATTTTCTACAAAGGTGTAGTTATG
>JAYTMM010000354.1:0-2334 GCA_043728555.1 Pseudobdellovibrionaceae bacterium | reverse complement strand
TTAATTAAAGCCAATATTCCGTTGGTCGATGCCCTAACCGCAATTTCTGAACAGGTCGAAAATCCCATTTTATCCGAAGCCATCAGTGATTGTAAAAACATGGTGAACGAAGGGGTTTCTTTGCACAAAGCCTTTTCGAAATATCCGAATGTGTTTGATACGATTTTTGTATCTATGGCCGAGGCCGGTGAATTATCTGGAACACTGGATGTTATTTTATTACGCTTGGCTGAATTTACAGAGGCACAAGCTGAATTAAGACAAAAAATTTCGGGCGCGATGACTTACCCGATTATTATGTTGGTTGTGATTACGCTGGTTATTTTTGGTTTATTTACAAAAGTTCTTCCGGGGATTTTAGAAATTTTTCAGACGATGCCAGATATAGAATTACCTGCGATGACCGTTTTTATTTCTGACGTCAGTAAAGTCTTTATTAGTTACTGGTACATATTTTTTGGCGGAATTATTATTTCACTATTGGTTTTCTTTAACTGGAAAAATTCAACCGAAGGTCGCAAATCTTGGGATGGTATTTTATTAAAAATTCCTATCGTTGGTGAGATTGCAAAAATGGTTGCAATCTCTAGGTTCACACGTACACTTTCGACGCTCTTGGCCGGTGGTGTTCCAATGTTAAGCGCTATGGATATTGTCAGACACGTTGTTGATAATCATGTTCTGGCGATTGCCATTGATGAAGCGCGAAATAATATTTCTGAAGGCGAAACAATCGCCGGGCCTTTAAAAAAATCAGGGCATTTTCCGCCCATCGTTATTCATATGGTGAATATTGGTGAAAAAACTGGTGACCTTGAAAACATGCTGACCTTGGTCGCGGATGCTTATGATTTTCAAGTCAAAGCCAAAGTCGAAACCCTCACATCAGTATTAAATCCGATAATGACTTTATTTATTGGATCAATTATATTTATTGTCATTATTGCAGTGATGCTTCCGATGTTTGATATGATGTCAAAATTTGGAAATTAATTTTTTAATTTATACGAGGAGATTTTCATGAAACGAAAAAATATTCTTAACAATCAAAGTGGTTTTTCGATGATGGAAATCGTTATCGTCGTCGGAATCATCATGGGTTTATTGGCCTTTATCGGACCAAAAATAGCTGACGGTATTAAAAAATCCAGCCAAAATAAAACAAAAATGATTCTGTCTGAAGTTTCAATGAAAATTGATGAATACATGTCTGAGTGTGGAAAATATCCCGCTTCGCTTTCATTTTTAACTGATGATGATTCTTCGTGTAAAAATTGGACAGGAAATCCGAAAATGAAACATCTGATGAAAGATGATTTTAAAAATGATTTGGTTTATGAAATTTCAGGAAAAGGTTACGTTTTAAAATCACTGGGCGCCGATAAAAAAGAAGGCGGCACAAGTTATGATAAAGACATTCTGTCTGAAGGATCTGTTGACGCCGGAGAATAGTATTACGACGTCTTTACTTAAAAAAAATGATGGCTTTTCAATGATGGAAATCGTCATTGTCATTGCTATTATTGGCGGGATCATAGCAGCGATTGTACCGACTCTGACTCGAAAAAAACCGATTTTAATTTCTCAGGTCACACGTGATATTATTATTAAATTCAAACAAGTCCGAAATGCTTCAAAACTTTACGGAACAACATATCGTTTTGCGTTTCGTCTAACCAAAGACGATCAAGCCTATTGGATCGAAAAATCTGCGAATGTCACCTTGATTGACAAAAAAGTCTTAGACGCCGACCGCGAAAAAGAAAAAAGCAACTTTAAACCCGATGATAAAGAAGAAAAATCACCCAGTGCATTTCAACCCGACACAACATTTTTTAAAAAAGAACAAGTTCTAGCCAGTGGATACACATTTAAATCGATCGAAAGCAGCGGGCTTGATGCGGTGTTGACTGATGGTACAGCGTACATTCATTTTTTTCCGCAAGGCTATATCGAACCCAGTTTGATCCAAATCGAAGATCCCAAAAAAAATATCTGGACACTTGTCTTTAATCCAATCACAGGTCAAGCTGATCTTATTGCAGAAGCGAAAACGCTCAAAGATTTAAACAGATAATTTTTTCGTTTTTTTGCAAATAAATATATGCGTTTAAAAAATACGAAAGCTTTTACTTTAATTGAAGTCGTTTTAGCCATGATGATCATGGCCTCTGGTTTATTTATTCTGGCGACATCATGGGGTGGAACTTATGGCCGATTGCGAAAAACACAAATTCAAGTTCAATTAGCGTCTTTACTGGAACGGAAAATTGTTGAAATAGAACGTGAATATAAAAATAAATCTTTAGATTCAATTCCCGAAGAAAAAGAAGA
>JAYTMM010000353.1:0-1605 GCA_043728555.1 Pseudobdellovibrionaceae bacterium | reverse complement strand
CGAATACCAACTTGGTAACAATGACATCAGCAAATCGATTGAAAACATCGAAAAGAAAATGGCAAAAAATGCAATGAAACCCACAGATTTTGGTAAATTTTGTAAAGTTAATTTGTTATCGCCCGTGCTATCTTGTTTTAAAGAATTTCCGACAATCAAATTTTTGAAAACTAAACAACCCACACAAAAAATCAGAATTCTGGCTATCACAAAACCCTGTGATAAATAAATTAATTTACCACCCGTTAAACGATGAATTTGTTCGGCATCTGCCCATGGATATAAATGTTTAAAGCCTAAAATTAAAACGATTCCAGAAATCAACATCACAGGTAAATAACTTGTGAAACTTTCTGCGATACGACGGATCGATGAGCTCCACCCTGCATTTGTCACATAATTAAATGCGATAAAAAACATGGCGCCAACACCCAAGCAAGCAAAGTAAAAAAATGAAACTAAATACGAAGTCCAAACGCGCTCTGGGTTATTAATAAAACCCATGATCAGGCCTATCAAACCTAAAACAATACAAACATAAGCTGCTGTTTTTAAACCTTGCGGAGCTTCGAATTTTTCTAATTTTAATTCAGTACTGTGATTTGAATTTTGATTTGATGATGCCATAATTAGTTACCCTTACCTTGAAGATGACGAATATAATTCACAACTTGCCATCTGTATTTTTGTGGAATGTGCGCAGCATACGGCCCCATCACACCTTGCCCCATCGTGACGACGTGATAAATTTGACCGTCTGTCCAACTTTTGATTTTATCCGAAGTTAACGCCGGTGGTTTTAACGCCATTTTTTCGCCGATTGAATTATTCGTCATTCCACCTTCACCATTAGCACCGTGGCAAACCGAACAATGAATTGTGAAATATTTAATCCCTGTTTTCAAAGCCTCTTCAGAAAAATCACCAGACATAGGATTTTTGTTTGCTGCTGCTGCACCGAAATCAGTCCCGTACTTGTACGGAACAAACCCAACAGGTTGCGTTCCTTCTGGAGGAATTCGCATTGCTCCGTCGTTTGGACCGCCTTTGTCGTACTCTTGTGGTTTTAACGCTGGTGATTCCATCATGTCTTGGATCAGCTCGATATTGGGCTGAGATTTATCAAAGTTACATCCTGAAAATAATAAAATTGTCGCTAAAGTTAAAAAAATATTTATTTTAAAGTTCATATTAGTACTCCGCCATTTTTTTAATTTCGACAGCGCCTAAATCTTTTAACATAGTTTCAACGCGCTCTGAATTATAGCCCACTTCGTTTTCAGGAATAAAAATCGCAAATTTATGACATGTTAAATCCAGATCAATCGTAGGAATTTCGCCCTTTGGCATTCCACATAAATAAAAGAATGCTCCAACAGATGAAAGCGCTGCAAATAAAATTGTTAATTCAAAGATAATCGGAATGAATGCAGGTAAAGAAAACATCGGCTTTCCACCGATGTTAATCGCCCAATCAACCACAGATGTGTAATAAGTTAAAGCTAAACCAGCCAACATACCAAGAACTCCAGTTGCAAAAGTCACATAAGGAATTGGTGAACGTTTAATTCCACAAGCTTCTTCCATCGCATGAATCGGGTACGG
>JAYTMM010000352.1:0-1682 GCA_043728555.1 Pseudobdellovibrionaceae bacterium | reverse complement strand
ATTGGTCGTCGGTGAAACCGAAGATTCCGAGCGTGATGAAATCATTCAAGCCTTCAAAGATAAAAAAATAAAATTCTTAGTTAACGTATCGGTATTGACCACAGGTTTTGATGCGCCCCATGTGGATGTGATTGCGATTTTGCGCCCAACGGAATCACAAAGTCTGTATCAGCAAATTGTTGGGCGGGGGCTTCGTTTAAGCCCCCATAAAAAAGATTGCTTGATCTTAGATTACACAGGCCAAGACCACGATATTTTTAATCCAGATATTTCTGATGAAAAAATAAATTCTGAATCTGTAAAGGTGGATGTCACATGCCCCAGTTGTGGCTTTATTAATAAATTCTGGGGACTGGTTGATGACGAAGGTGTTGTCACAGAACATTTTGGCAGAACATGCAAAGGTATTTTAGAAAATATTCACACGCACGAATTCACAGATTGTGATTTCAGGTTCAGGTTTAAAATTTGTGACCAATGCGGAGCTGAAAATGATATCGCGGCCCGCAGCTGTAGCAAATGCCAACACATGTTGGTCGATACCGATAAAAAATTAAAAGAAGCCATGTCATTAAAAGATGCTCATGTCTTGCGAGTCGACAGCATGCAATTTATTATATCCCAAGATAAAAAAGGCCAAAACCGTCTTGAAATACAATATTTTGATTTCGACGCGAATGTTTTAAAAGAATATTTTTATTTAAATTCGCGCGAAAGTTTAACCGCGTTTCAATTTAATTTTGTACGTATGCATAACCGCAGGCCTGAACAAAAAATTCAGATTTTATCAGTTGACGATGCTATTCTAAAAAAAGATTTATTTAGGCAGCCCTTATTCGTTATTGCCAGAAAACAGAAATTTTTCTGGGCGATCAGAGAGAAAATTTTTGAATGAAAACAAGAAACATAATATTTCATAGTTTATTTTACTTCTTAATAATTATTTCGGAGGCCAGTATGGCAGACAAAGATGCAAAAAATATTTTAGGTGAGCCACTGAAAATGTGTTCGGTAAAACCCATGACCGGATTTTACCGCGATGGCTATTGTCGAACCGGAGACGAAGATTCGGGGACGCACGTTTTAGCGGCTATTGTGGATCAAAAATTTTTGGATTATACAAAATCAAAAGGAAATGATTTGCAAACTCCAAATCCAGCATTCGGTTTTTTAGGATTAAAACCCGGTGATCGTTGGTGTTTATGTGCAAACCGATGGAAAGAAGCATATGAAGCAGGTTTCGCGCCACCAGTTGATTTACAAGCTACGCATGAAAAAGCATTAAAATATATTTCGCTTGAAACACTGAAGCAGAAAGAAAAAAGAAAATGAATTTTGAAATCAAAAAAATTAAAAACGAATATCCTGTCATTATCATAGGGGCAGGCCTGTCAGGTCTGGCTTGCGCTATGACATTACAAAAAAATAAAGTTCCGTTTCTTTTGCTGGATCAATCTGATTCTGTCGGTGGTCGAATCAAAACAACATTGACCGAAGATGGTTATCGATTTGATCATGGATTCCAAGTTTTACTGACTTCGTATCCGGAATTAAAAAATTTTATTGATTTGAAAAAGTTAAATTTGAAATTATTTAATTCTGGCAGTCTGATTTATACAGGTTCTGAAATTAAACTATTGGCAAATCCGTTCCTTCATCCATCAAGATTAATCAGGGAAGTG
>JAYTMM010000351.1:0-2511 GCA_043728555.1 Pseudobdellovibrionaceae bacterium | reverse complement strand
TATCAATGTTGATGTCTTTATTATATAATCTTGAGCTCGATAGTAATCGATACAAGTCATAGGCCACGGGGCACTGGCCAGAGTCATCCATATCATTCATTGTAAATTGTGAAGTTTGATCTTTCTGAATTAATAATCCAAAGTTTTCGGCATGCGCATCGCCAACACAAGTTCCAGTGATTTTTTGAAACTGATTAAAGACCTTAAGTTGTGATTGATTCTGATTGATCAGCAAATAAAAATAATCAACATAAGATCTTAAAAAATGAAATGAATCTGCGGCGGCCTGATTTTTTTGTTGATCAAATGTGTAAGGAACATCTTGAAACTGCGTAGGCTTTGAATACGTTGACAGGCTCAGTAACAGAATTAAACTTTGTGAAATCAGCCTGTTTTTTTTCATACGAACCTCTTGGGTTTTAGGTTGCAAAGCCTTTGCCGTCGAAGCAGTTTCAACATGATATGAATGTCATGTTGAAACTGCTGTAAGTACTTGAATCATTTGATATTGGCCGCAGTTCAATGCTGAATTTGTTTTTTAGAGTGTCAATTTTTTTTTCACACTGACAAAAGTTGAATATTTTATTTGATGTATCAACGACCTCCTTGCAAACATTAAAAATAATAGCTTTAATCAAATCGGGAGCCCTATGAACACGTTAATTGTTGAAGATGATATCGAAATTGCAAAAAATCTGATAGATGGACTGACTCAAAATAATTTTATTTGCACTCATGTGGCAGATGGTCAGTTGGGTTTCGATTTAGCCTTGAAAAATCAATTTCAATTAATTATTACCGATATTATGTTGCCGGGGTTGGATGGTCTTGAAATGATCACTCGCTTGCGAAGCGAAAAAATTGATACGCCAGTTTTAATTTTGACGGCGAAGCGCAGTTTGGATGAGCGTGTACTAGGTTTGCAAAGTGGCGGAGACGATTATTTGGTAAAGCCCTTTGCTTTCGTTGAGCTTTTAGCTCGTGCTAAAAATTTAGTAAAACGATATTCGCCGACTTTAAAAACAGAAAACACACAGACCGCTCATGAATTTAAATTTTGTGATTTATCAATCAATTTATTAACACGCGAAGTTTACAGAAATAGTAAAAAAATTGAATTACAAGCCAAAGAATTTCAGTTGTTGGATTTTTTTATGCGAAATCCAAATATTCCGTTAACTAAAAATCAAATCTTAGAAAAAATATGGGGCTATAATTTTGACCCACAAACAAATGTGGTGGATGTTTTAGTTTATCGGTTACGTGGTAAAGTTGATAAAGATTATGCCCAAACTTATATTCAAACGATCAAAGGTATTGGTTATGTCCTTAAAACTGAATAAAAGTACATTCAATAAAATTAGTATCAGGCTAACATTGGGTTATGCCATGCTTTTTATTTTAAGCAGCGCATTTATTTTATTTTTAAATTATTTTTTATTTAGCCGATCAATTCAAACACGTGATCGAAATATTTTATTATCTAAATCGAAAGAGTACACATCAATTTATTTAAAAAATGGAAGTGCTGAATTAAAAAAATATTTGGATGAAGAAAAACAGGGCGACTTGGATTCGCAATATCTTGTACGAATATCATCACCAGATGGTCAGGTCATTTTTTTAAGATTGCCAGAAAATTTGAAAAAAAATTCGCCCGAACTGATTGAAAAAAAGCTGTCAGAGCTCAAATACATAAAGGGTTTAGCGACATTTTTTTTAAAAGAAGGCACTGTTGAAGAGCCCGATGAACTGAACGAATATGAAGTTGCGCAATTCACACTGACAAATGGTGTTTCATTGCAGGTTGCGCGAAATACCGACGATCGCGATGATGTCTTAGAAAGATATTTAGGAACAATTTTAATCGCAATGTTGATCGTTTTGATTTTTGGCAGCATTGGTGGATTTATTTTTGCAAATCAAGCCTTAATACCTGTAAGAAATTTAATCCAAGCGATTAAATCTGTTCGTGCAGGAGCACTCAGCACAAGAGTGCCGGTTAAAAATTCAAACGATGAATTAGATGAAATCAGTCACTTATTTAATAAGATGGCTGAAAAAATTGAGCGCCTTGTTTTAAATATGCAAGAGACTCTAGATTCTGTTGCGCACGATTTGAGAACTCCTTTGACCAGATTAAAATCAAAAGCAGAGCTCACGTTGTTAAATCCCTCCACGACAGTCGCTGATTATAAAACCTCATTGGTGCAAACAATTGAAAATACGTCAGAGATCGTCAGTTTTATAAACACGCTGATGGATATTTCCGAGGCTGAAGTGGGCGTTCTGAAATTAAATTTAGTCCAAGTTAATTCAACCGTCATTATTTCTGAGATCCTTGATTTATACTCGATCGTTGCAGAAGAAAAAAATATAAAAATTGAATTTGATTATAAGGATGAATTTAATTTCTTTACCGACCGAAATCGCTTTAAACAAGTGCTTTCAAATTTAATTGATAATGCGATTAAGTATTCTGAAGAAAATAAAATTGTTCGAATCGCAACC
>JAYTMM010000350.1:0-1624 GCA_043728555.1 Pseudobdellovibrionaceae bacterium | reverse complement strand
TGCACCATTGAATAGCACATTAAATAAAAATCTTCGGGTGATTTATAACCATTCCAGAACATTTTCATGTCTTTTTCGCTCAGAACTTTTTGAGTTTCTTGTTTCAAAGTAAATTCTTTTTGATTCATGAATGTCAGCTGATCTGAAACATCGCGGGGGGAAAAATCCATCATCACCAGACATTCTTCGGCCAAAGCAATTTCAACATAACTTAAATATTCATTTAAATTATCCCAGAACTGAATTCCTTTTTTACCGTAATCACTGCGACAAAAAAAAGTCGTACACACAGTACCGCGAAATTCCCAAATACTACAGTTTAAATTTTCAGTATCATAATACGGACACAACAGGTTTTTTTTATTACCAAAGTCTTGGATTCCTTTGGTTTGAAAATCGTATTGATATTTCAGCGTTGGGTACAACCCGATCGGTAAATTGAATTCATTTTTTATAATTTTATTCTTAACGATACTTGAACCATTTAATTTTTTATGAATAATACCACCAACAGCATAATTCGGTAAAAATGGAAAAAACGTACAGCATTTTAATTCAGGTTTGTACAGATATTCAAAGCGCTGATCCCGACTACGTAAACAATTATCGCAGGTGGCCTTCGTTTCGATAACATCAATATTTAAAATCTGCGGATTTATGAATTTTTCATAAATCGCAGGTAAGGATTTTTTTAACGACATTTCGAATTTACTAAATAAACGATTCGACCAATTTCACTTTTAATATTTACTGAATCATCGAATTTATGTTCTGAACAATTCATAAACGACGGAAATGTCATCTCGGGCAAATTACTTTCACTGTATTTTTTTTCATTTAGTATATAAGGAACAATAACTTGATTTAACCAATTTAATGACGACGGACTCATTAAATTTTTAGTCTTTAAATCAAAAGCAATCTCTAATGGAGTCACATAACCTAATTGATTCTTTTCGATTTTTTTACCTAATTCGATCGGCAATACTTTTTTCATCACACTGGGAACAAAATCAGGAATTAAATCATTCAATAAACTTTGTGTCGCATAGGCTTGGTGAATGTACGTTTGGTTTTTAATACCTGCTGCGTTTAATTCAAGTGCTGCTTGGGCATAAATTTCGATATCACGTTCGCCGTTATCGCCGACCATAATCACAAGATCAGGACGATCTTCTTTAATAAGCCTACGAATTGAATTAATTTTGTGATTTTGGTCTTCGTAATCCAATCTTAAAAGAACTAGACCTTGAGGAAATTTATTTTTTCTTAAAAATAATTCGTGAGCCATTTGCATGATTGGCGCCCTACGAATTGCATCCGGGATTTGGTCTTCCAGCAGATCAGGCAAAAGTTTTAAAATTGGAAAGTCCAAAATTTCTTTGGGGGCATTACTTAAATAAGCCACCTTTGTTGAATTTATGTTTTCATTAATAATCATCTGGTACAATTGCGACATTCCAGCAAAGGCTTTTAAATCAATTGTTCTACTTAGAACATCGGATTTGTTTGCTGCAATAACATGTGTCACTTTGATGGTGTCATCAATATCGCTGATCAATAAGACTTTTTTAGTGCCTGCAAAAACTTGGGCCGACAGCAAAACGACTGATAAAATAACCAA
>JAYTMM010000349.1:0-4275 GCA_043728555.1 Pseudobdellovibrionaceae bacterium | reverse complement strand
TTAAAATATGCGATCCGATTAAATGGCATCAACAGCCTTGCGATGATGAAAATTGATGTGTTGTCATGTTTAGACGAAGTCAGCGTTTGCACGTCGTACAAGTTACGCGGTGAAGTCATAACAGACTTTCCGACATCAACAGAAGATGTTTCACAAGTTGAACCGATCATCGAAACATTTCCTGGATGGAAGGTTGATATCACTCAAGTGAAATCAGTCAAAGATTTACCACTGAAAGCGATGAATTATATTCATTTCATTCAGCAACATGTGGGCTGTCCGATTGATGTGATTTCAGTAGGCCCAGATCGTGAGCAAACTTTATGGATAAAGCCGCTGTATAATACATAGTTTTACATGCTTGAGGTTATAATTTGAGCATAGCGAAAAAACCTTTGACGAACCTAAAACTTTACTACAAATTAACTCCTCAAGTTCAAAGTGGTTCGCTAGCTCAGCTGGTAGAGCATTTCACTTTTAATGAAAGGGTCGATGGTTCGAATCCATCGCGAGCCACCATTTTTGAACCTTGAATTTCTTCTCTCACGTTCCCATCGTCTAGTGGCCTAGGACACCTCCCTTTCACGGAGGATACACGAGTTCGAATCTCGTTGGGAACGCCAATTTTTTTGGATCTTCTTTTTTTAGGCTAATCACTGCAAATCCAAAATCTTCGGATAATCAGACAAACTTCTAAATATCTTTTGCGGATCTAAAAAATTTAGCGGAACACTCTGATTTGAATCCTGACCCGTTAATAAAATGTCCTGCCATTGAACGGATATTCCGCTGCGAGCTTTCAAATGATCCCGCCAAGCTTGTGGCAATTCAATATCTGAAGGTAATTTTTCATTGGGGAATCCGAAAAAATGAAATGGAATATTTATTGTTGTCTGACTTTTTTTAAAAATTTCATTAGGAAATTTTTCAATTTTTGAAAATAAAATATCTGATACGGTTGCACAGTTGGCACTAGATATTTGAGTATCATCAGAAATATCTAAATTTTCGAAAAGGTTGAATTTGTTCAATCGATTTTTAAATCTTAAATTTTCATATGCATTTAAAAATTTTTCACACGACGAACTGTTTGTAATTACAGTCAGCATCTTTGTTTGCTCTGACTTTGTTTGCCTGTGAGAAACTTCAACAGCCCACGGGGGTTCAAAATAACCATCATTCAAAGCCATCAAAGCGCTCGTTACTCCCCACCCCGACAACGCTAAATTCAGTAATTGATTTCGTTGTTCGCCACCGTAACCAGATGCACCCTCGATACGTTGTCCGTTAATATCACACGACCATCCCCACTGAAGATGTCCCAAGTCTATGGTTTCTTTTTTTGCGATCTTTGAAAAAAATTGTTTCTTTAAAATTTCAAAATTATCCCATGTGTTTTCTGAATCTGGATTCCGCACTAATAAAAAAATTAAATTTGCGTTTACATTTTTCCGAAGCAGTTCATTCCTGACAGGAATTAAAAAACGAGGCAAACCCGGATTTGTAGGAACCCGGACTGTCGATCTATAATGAAAAGAGCCGTCGGGATCAAGAAAGCTTTTCTCGGTTTCTATTCGCTTTTGCAGATCAACGTTTGGATCAAATTTCAAATAATAAAAACCAAGCCCGATACAAATAACAGCGGCTAATACAAAAACACTCACATTAAAAAAATTTTTAAATTTGATTGAACGAGTTATTGACTGACCTTCGGACATTTAGAAATGACATATGTATTTGGATTTTGCGCTGTCAAAGTGTATTCCATATAAAAAGATAACGTGAGCGCCGGAGGAACCGCTGCATTTATTTCTTTAGCCGCACAATCGATAGCTATCGAATTATTCGTAAAATTTGTTCGCTGGCAATAGCTTGCACCAAAGATGTGACTATTGATCGTGGTCTGATTTTTGACGATATAATAATCCTGCGTCAAAATCGTGGCCTTTAAAATATCTGCGGATTCAACGAAAGAAGTAGCCTGACAATTTGAATCGGAAAATGTAGCTCTGCCAGCTTGAATTGCTTGAACTAAAGGTGTAATTTCGGTGTCGTAAAAATTAGGAGATTGTACAATTTCATTGGCCTTACATTCTTTATAACTTCGGCCCCCACAAGCACTCGGTTTTGAATACGCGAAGGGTGCCATTACCAAAACTATAAAAATAGACTTTAACAAATTTACCTCTCTAAGTTTCCACGACTAAACTTAGGATCTCATGGTCTGATAAATATGGCAAATTTTTGGCTCGATACATCGGGTTCTGTCTCATTTTGAGTCCATAAAAATTGAAACCTATCCGATTCTTGAATCGCAAAATAGCCGTCAAACGCTGACTCCAAAATTGAAATTTAATTATAATAAAATTTTAATTGAACTGCTCGACCACCCCTATGAATTAGCGTTTGCTGCGGCCTAATTTAAAACTTTAGTTTATTCCCCCGACTTACTGAAACTTTCAGGCTAGTTGTCGCTTTTAATCAACTTGCGAGTTGATCATTTTCGTTTGTAATCGCTGCGCAAAGGCTTTGAATCAATATTTAGAAAAATCTACTGACTATTTTTATCTTGAATAACAATTCCTAATCTTTCGTAAATTTTCAGTGCGCGCTGGCGAAGTTGTTCGAATGATGACCCGCCAATATTAACGAAAGCTAAACGTGTGCTGTCGACATCTTGAAACGCCTTCAGCGAAGCTAAACCTTCTTTGGCAATTAAGCGAATTCTTGAATCAGGTTCGGCGTTTTGGATTTCTTCAGCCTGTGCTTCCGTTGGAAAAGATTTTAAAATTTGACCCGCAAAAACTCGGGGTACAAAACTTCCGGCTGTCTTGAATTGCCCTTGTCTGTGAGGGGCCGTAACGGCTTCACCTGCCGAAAGTTGCGCTTGCATAGTGTATAAATTAACACCGTCAACTTTTTCGTAAAGATCGGCGAACTGATAGGCCATTCGCGGATTGATTTCGATAATACCGATATGATTTGTTTCTGCATCGTAAAACATTTCAATATTAAAAAGACTGTGATCAAATCCAGATTCTGCCATGACTTTTTTTGCGATATCATTCATTCGGTTTTGAACTTCGGGTGACAATCTTGACGGATATTGAAAACTTTCAAAACTGTTTGTATCTTTGTACATGAACGAATCAACAACTCCCAGAATTTGAACTTTTCCGTTTTGTACAAAGCCATCGACTGTGACTTGCACACCTTTCATTAAACCTTCCGCAATAAACATTCGCGATAAAATTGGATCTTCAAATTTTGATTTCATCAGCTCGTCTAATGGACGAAATAATAATTTCATAGCTAATTTTTCAGTCCAAGTTAAACGCACGGCCTTCAAGAAATCTTCGGGCCCACGAACAACTTGCGCTTTGATGCTGGATAAACCTTTCACAGGTTTTAAAAAAAATGGATATGGCAGCGGAGGATTATTCACATCAATTTTTGCAGTATCCACCAGCGCAAATGGCGGAACAGCTTCGGGGGCTGCACGCTGCTGAATCATTCGCGAAAGATATTTATTATGAATACTTAACATGACATCCAGCTTTGGCACACGAAAACCCATCTCTTCGCCCAATGACGATGCAATCAGGCTGGCTGGGAAATCTTGTATGCCAATGATGCCATCATAGCCCTGATTTTTTAATTTGGCCGCAGTTTTTTTCACCCAAGAATTGACGTTGCCAATCACTGCGCCGAAATACTTTGTAGATGACAACCAGTTTTCTGCAGGCAAATCCAATTCGTATCGTTCACTGACGCCGCTACTGATAAGCTCGCGACGGTCCCAAGGTGTCGGTTCTAAAATAAGAAATTTTTTACGAAGACCCGAAGTTTTGTTCGAAGAAAATATCAATTTATTTTCTGATCGTTTTAAATTTACGATTGACTCGTTTTGAAACAGATTTTGACATTGCGGATGTGTTACGGATTCAGCCGAAACAGATTTTGAAATTAAAAAAACTAATGTTATAAAGCAAAATATATTTTTGTTAATAGGCATATATGATGTTTAGCAATTTTGAATCCAAATTTTCAGTCTTGAACTGCATACATTAGCTATAAAATCGATTTTGTACAGATTGGCAAAATTCGTCGCCCAGCTGCAAGGACATAGACATAATGTATTTCGTTTTTACTGACTTAATTCAAAGGCTTTTTTTATTGCTGTGATTATGTTTAGGTTGTTAACATCGAAAGGTATTCATATGGAGGCTTTTTGAAAACAACTATCATAGGCGCCGGCATCAGTGGTCTCTGGGT
>JAYTMM010000348.1:0-3319 GCA_043728555.1 Pseudobdellovibrionaceae bacterium | reverse complement strand
GAAAAACGTTTTGATAGCCCACGAGGGTTGTTTAAAATACTAACATTGGATGATGTTCCTGTTGCCTGTAGTGGTTGTTATATCTCAGATTGGTCCAATCAAATTATGATTTTAGGAGTCAGAACATGGACAAACCCTGGCTATAGGGATTCGTGGTGGCATGGTGATGTTTTATTGCCATCACAAATCGAATTTTCTCAGTCGCACAACTGCGGGGCAGGCGTTATGACATTTAACGAACACAGTGCGCCACTTAAAAAATTTATTCACCGAATAACACAAAGCAAAGCGGTTTCATTGGGCACTCAAAATTCAGAATTTTATAAGGATTTAATTTTTTACGACCAACAATTTTTAATTAAAAACACGGTGCAAACAATTGTAGTCAAATTATTAAAATGTACAAAAATTGAATTTGAAAAAAAATATTTACCATCCCAGGTTACAAAGTGATTCCCGCCTGGGCCCCTATTGATTTTGAATTTGATCAAGTGCAAATAAAAAATGAACTGCTACAAGATCAAATTTTAAATAAAAGCATTATTGCAACGACGTCGTATAATGAATTCAATCACAGTATTTGGGATGCAGATGGGGATAAATTTCCAGAAGAAATTTTTAAGAAACAGAAATTAATTCATCATTACAAAGATATCGAAAATAGCTCGGATCGAATTTTACAGGATGGCGAATACAATACGTTCAAAATGCTAAATCTGACCCACTATCCGTCGATCGTTGAAACTCAGCAGAATGCTTGGCAGGGTTCGATCAGGGATGATACCAGATCTCCGTTTTGGATTAAATACCAAAAGCCGTGGGATTGGCGCAATGATTTAAATTTGCCATTGACGAAAGCAGTTATTGATCGTTTGCCGCTGGAATATTTATTAACTGTGCGTTGCATACTGCAGCAAGCTCCAGCAATTGGTGTTGTACATAAAGATAATGGAACAAAGGGTAACCAAGAATTTTACAATGCAGGATTTGGATCGATCACATTAAATATTTGTTCAGGTGGGGCAAATTTATGGTTCTTAAATACGAAAGATCAAAAAAAATATATGATTGATGAAGCAAATTACAAATGCTGGCATTTTGATGATTCAAATCTGCACTGCACAACAGAGGTTACAGATTTACGAATACAGCTGAGAATTTTTGGAAAACTGAATCAGCCATACATCAATTTTTTAATAAAAGAAAAAATGATTATTTAATTTGTGCGTATTATTTTAATGATTAATCCGGAAATATCAAATTCCCACCAATTGTGTTGAAATGATGATTTACCAGGATATTTATGATGATTGTTATGCCAACCCTCGCCCCAAGCTAACAAAGCCACCCACCACAAATTATTTGATTGCTCTGTAGTTGAAAAATTTCTATAGCCCCAGTTAGATTTGTGATTGCTGTAATTTGATAAAACTGAAGTCCAAATTTGTAATATAATCGGAAATGCAAAAATAAAAATAAAGCCGTTATACCCGAACAAGGCTGTTATTATTAGGCTCCATAGAAATAAAATTAAGAAATAGTAATCATGCAAAACTTGTTGAAATCGATTTGTTATTAAATCGCGAATAGCCCATTTATTCATTTGAAATTCATAAGAAGGAAAAAAAACTTTTAAGCCCAAATTTTTAGGACTATGCGGATCGCTTGACTGGTCGCTATGCAGATGATGCTGTCGGTGTACGGCAACCCAGCCAATCGCAGAGCCTGTTCCTCCAAGGGCTCCCAATAGTGAAAAAAGATATTCTATGGTTGTATGTGTTGTGTAACTTTTATGACTTAACAGTCTGTGAAATGTGACTGTTATGCCAAGGCAGCCAGTCAAAAAATAAAAAAACAGACCGGCTATTAACCAGCGGGTTGAATATGTGCCGTAGATTAAATAACCGACGACAACAGTTGTTAGCACCATTTGGATGGATACAAAATATTTTGTATTTGAACGGGTTAAGTCTTTAAATGTCATTAATGACCTGCAGTTTCATTTGTACATAATATATTGTTGTTTACTATTAAGTCCATTGGAAAAGAAAAATGAAGTTCCCCCGAATTAGTGGACTGTTTTTTGATAATACGTTAACAAATGAGCTGTTAATCTCGAGGGCCAGTGTCGTAATTATTTGGTGATGACAGCCTACGCCTAAGGTAGCTGACGTTTGTTTTATAGGTTTGATTTGCTCCCGGAAATTTAGCCGTTAAAAGGCGTCTGAAGGTGGGGTCATGCTGCTCAATTTTTTCAAAACCCGAAAACTTGGGCCGATCAATCAGGTCAAAATGATTTTGATAAATTTCAAGCTTGGACGATGCCGTGCTGAGTTTGCCGACAAACTGATTATTAACTAATTTCTCAACAAACGGATCCTGTAAATAAGCCAGCATTACTTCCGGAGTGTATTGAAAAAACCCCGGGCAGGCGCTTCGTTTTTTATGGATAAAATGGCGGTACCAGGCTGCGATTTTTTCTTTTTCATAAAGATGCCACTCGCTAGGCAGATAAGGGCTGGTGCCGGGAATATAATCGTCGGGGATTTCCTTAACCAGCAGACATTCTCCGCTTCCCAGAACCGGATAGCCCTCAACCTGATCGGCCAGCCACATCGTTGAAAGCAGCTGTGGCGAAACACAATAAGTGGGATCGGCGTACTCGAGCAAACGGGTATTCCAGAAATCAAGAATATCGAGGTCATAAAAGCGATAAGGCACGCCCAGCCGCTCACACATGATAATCGCGTACGAAATATCATGAATGTTGAGGTCATTTTTAAATCGCAGAATGGCGGCGGAAATCGGAATATTCGAGTTTACAAAAGAGCGAAGGGCGACCTCTGAATCTACCCCTCCTGAAAAAAGCAGCACCAGTTTGTTTTGGGCATCTTTATAAATTTGTTTGGCATTTTGCAGACACTCTTCGCGAAAGGTGCCAACGTGGCGCTCGCAGCGGCCATATTGAACAACCCATTTTTGCTCCGAACTGGTTCTGGCCCCGAACCAGCGGCCATCGTAACCGAATTTAAAATGGTTATTGTGCGAGAGCAGAATGTCCATCGGTTAAAATTAGCTTATTCAATAGCCTTTTGCATCTTAAAAATTTAAGGACGACGCCCCGGTGAAAAAACCCCACTTTGATTTTCAACGGCAGGCCGGCAGATAGATAGAGATGAAAGGTATTTAAACTTGTTATCATTCGGTTCCTGCCACTGAAGTGTCATCGTACAACTTTTTCAGCACCACAACAATTTATGCTGACGGAAAGAAAAATTAAAATTAAACTTTTCAGTACCGAATGCAACAGGCAAACTTC
>JAYTMM010000347.1:0-2298 GCA_043728555.1 Pseudobdellovibrionaceae bacterium | reverse complement strand
TTTTTAAAATAAATTCTGGCGAAAAGAAATTTCAAATTATCAGAAGTTTGAAATAAAACTTATTCTTCACTTAAGGTTTTAATTTTATACTTTGCTTGTGACTGACAAGTTGATTCAACACCCACTTTTTCACAAACCATGCGTCCGCAAACAATTGAAATTATTTTATTATCCTTGTTGTCTTCGCGAAATTCTTTTTTCCACTCAGTACAAGCCGCTTTCCAATTTTTTTCAGCAGACTTTGCAACAACGTCTTTGTCGCCAACAACTTCATGTTCACCTTCAACAACAGAATATTTTTTTTTGGCTTCTGATGCGTGCGCACCTTTTTTAATCGAAATTGTTGTGTCTTGTGATGTGTCGACCTTGCCAACACTGACTTCTTCGGCGTGAATTGTTGCGACAAATATAATTCCAGTGATGAATAATAATTTTTTCATAGAACTTCTTTCCGTTAAATTTTATTTAGCAACTCGGCTTTTTTACTTTCGTATTCGGCTTGAGTAATTGCACCAGATTGAAATAATTTGTGCAAATCTTCGATAGCTTTTGCCGCGTTCGAATCTGGTGTTGTTTTTATAATTTCGTTGCTGGCTGTTGCGTCGCCACCCAGTTTTTTAATTTCAGCCAGCCATGCTTGAAAATAATTAACTTCTGGTGGTGTTTTCATGATAACTACTGATTGTGCAATGATGTCGTGAAGCGTTTGGCGTTTCGCCGTAAACAAATTCATTAAATAACCGATGCAAAGGCACAATACCGACAAGTATCTGGCCAGTTCACGAATAATTGCTGCCTTTAACGTTAAAGTATTTCCATTTTCATCAACAACGACCATGCCCATAATTGCTTTACCAGGTGTTGATTGTAAAATCGATGACGTGAAAAATGGGGCGTATAAAAAACTAATTAATATTGGTCCTGCAATAGGCACAGCATAGCCTGCAGCTAAGCTGGGTATGATCAAGATTAATCCGTCAATAACGACAGCGACAAAACGTCTCCAAAAACCTGCATAAATCATAAAATCTCCTGTTAACCTATTTTGTTTAAATTTTCTATTTTTCTTTTTTCAAAAATTCCTACAATAAAAATTGAAATCTCGTACATAATTAATAATGGCACCAATAACAACATCATGCTGATAAAATCTGGCGGTGTAGCAATTGCGGCCAAAATTGTATTTGCCACAATAGCGTATCTGCGTTTTTCTTTTAAAAATTTATGACTGACTAAACCCATTAAGCCCAAAAACGCAATAACAACAGGAACTTCAAATGTCAGTCCGAAAATAATAACGGTCTGTGAAAAAAAATCCAGATACTGAGAAATCGTAATCATTGGCTTGTCTATAGTTCCACCAAAGTGCATTAAAAATTCAAATGCGGCAGGCAATACGACTAAATAGCAGAAGCTAGCGCCGGCTAAAAATTGAAACGTGCCTGCTGCAACAAAACCTATTGCTAATTTTTTTTCACTTTTGTAAAGTGCAGGAGAAATAAATTTCCAGACTTGGTACAGCCAAAATGGCGCAGCCACTATGACTCCCATAACAAATGCAATTTTAATATGGGCCATAAATTTGTCCATAGGTGCCGTAAAAACTAAACCGCCGCCCTGCAAATAAGGCATAATCGGTTTTCGAATTAAATCGAAAATTTTATCACTCAATCCCCAACATAAAGCCATGCCGACAAAAATTGAAATTGCTCCACGCACAATACATGTTCGCAATTCGCGAAGATGATCAATCAGCGTCATGTTTTGTTCTTCAGGATTGTTTTGGATCTGCATCTTTTTTTTCTGTGACATTTTCAGCGATCTTTACATCTTCTGCGGTAGAAGATTTTTTTTCATCTAAAATGTTCTTAATTGTAAAATCGGCCGGCTTCAAGATTTCATTTGGATTAAAAGCGGCTTCGTTTTTTAGATCATCCCAGATGCCCGATGTTTGTCTGCGAATATCATTAAATAAGCTGCCTATGGTGCGCATGACTTCGGGTAATTTTTCTGGCGGCACGACAACCAGAATAATAATTGCTAAAATAATCATGTGACTTAAACTCATGAAATAAATTTAACTTAGGCTTTTGTGATTTTCAATTGATCTTTTGGCAGCGTTGCGATGCCCATAGACGTTAATTTTTCGCGGGCAAGCTCTGAGCCCGTTTTGATGTATCTTTCATACAGTCGTAAAATATTTTGATCGGTTTGTATCGCTGATTTTTCACTGATGTAGCTTAGAACTTCAACATAATCAAAAAACTTCGCCGAAAACGTTTTGTAAACTGTGGCAAC
>JAYTMM010000346.1:0-10415 GCA_043728555.1 Pseudobdellovibrionaceae bacterium | reverse complement strand
GTGGGTGCAGATTTTGAACCATAAGGCAATCGTGCTGTGTCGCCCAGATATAAAAAATTTTCATTCGGAAATTGCGAAATCAATTCGCGCAAAACGGTTAAGCCTCCGATGCCTGAATCAAAAACTCCGATCGGACGTGAATCAGCAGTTTCAGTTTTTTTTATATTCAAATCATTCATTAATTTTTAACACCATGAGCGCGTGATTCAGAAATTCCATTTGCAGACATTTCCATAAACAAGGCATTCAGGCGCATTTCAGCAATTGTCGTTGCGTTCACATAGCTCATGCCGCTGCGAATGCCGCCCATCAATTCATGCAGCACATCTGAAACATGTCCTTTGACTGTCACAGTTGTTGATTCTCCCTCGGGGGCCATGCCTTGGGGCATATCGCCGCGCCAAGAAATTTGCGCTTTTTTAGAAGCCATTCCGCGATATTGTTTTTTGCCGTTTACGATGTCTCCGGGGGTTTCAATCGTGCCTGATAACATCGAACCCAGCATGATCACGTCGGCGCCAGCAGCGAAAGCTTTTACCATGTCGCCGCTGGTGCGAATTCCACCATCGGCAATAATGGGAACGCCGTAACTGGCTGCGGCCTCTGCGCATAATGCAATCGCTGTTAATTGCGGAACTCCGCAACCTGTAATAATTCGCGTCGTGCACATTGATCCGGGGCCAATACCTACTTTGATGGCGTCAGCGCCGGCTTCAATTAAATCAATCGCGGCATCCGGAGTTGCTAAATTTCCTGCGATAATTTCAGTTGCGGGATAAGTATCCTTCAGCCATTTCAAAGTATCCATCATTTGAATTGAATGCCCATGAGCAATATCAATAGTTAATAAATTCACACCAGCTTTAATGAGCGAAGCTGTGCGATCTTTGAAATCGGCATTCACACCGATGCTGGCCGAAATAATTTCAGAACCAGCAGATTTTAATTTTTCAATTTCAAGGATTTGATTTTCGATATTCATAAATCGGTGAATAATTCCAAGGCCACCCATTTTATGCATAGCGATCGCCATCGGAGATTCAGTAATTGTATCCATGTTAGCAGAAATAATCGGAGTTTCTAAAAATTTAGTTTTCGTTAATCGTGAGCGCAGACTGGGGTCTTTGCGTGATCTGATTTCAGATTTTTTTGGCATAATCAGAACATCATCAAAAGTTAATCCGTGGTCGCGCGATTTAATATCGAGCCAATTAAACATCAGTGGCATACAGCAGATCCTTTTCGTTATTAAGGTAATTAAATATTTTTTGCAAAATCAAATAATGAAAAAATAAAATCATCAATGTTTCAAAAATCAATGAAGCGGTCGCTGCGATTGGGTGCATATTGAAAGCTCTGTATTGATCAAGCACCGTGGATAATACAGCTGGCAAAATAAAATAAAAGAGCGTCATTTGCACAGAAAAATAAAACCAATATTTTTTAAATATTTTTTCAGATAAAACCAAGGCGTCGATTTCACCTAAAGAATACAGTTTTGAAAATAAAACAACAAACGGTGCCAACATATAATAAGAATATTTAATCAGGCCCGGTATTATAAAAAGAAAAAACCACAAAAAAGATTTGCCCCATGAGCGTAAAGTTTCAATCAATGACAGTTCGAAATTATTTTCAATAAATGAAAGTATTTTTTTTTCGACATTAAATTCGCGTGATAAATAAAATGAACACAGTAAACTTTGGATCAGCGGAAACAAAAGTGCGGCGAGCAAAGATAAAAAACCCCAAATCCAAATCATCGAATCAAGGCCTGTGGGTGACTGAATTATTTTTTCAATTTTATGATCCAAAAATTGCTGAACCAAGGTTGAGATCATCGTCGCTGAAAATAACAGCACAAAGCCAGACTTGATTGCATCGATATAGTTCTTTTTTTGAATAGAAATCACAACGTTGATTAGGATTGCCTCGGAACAATGGACAGTCAAATTAAATTAAAAAAATATCGATGAAAAGGCGTGACAAAGACCTGCGGAATCGATAACTTTTTATTTCACAATTTTCAATCTTTAGAGTGCCCCGGTGGCGAAATTGGTAGACGCACAGGACTTAAAATCCTGAGCTTCGAGTGATCGGGCGTGCCGGTTCAAGTCCGGCCCGGGGCACCATTTACTAAAACAAAAAAATCAAAAAAAGTTCTAAGTGACTAAAATCAAAAACGAATGGTTTCAATACGTTACCTTAGTCATTTTTTAAACATCATCACGCAAAATCACAGAAAATCACACAGTTTGGCTATCTTTTGGCTACACTTTGGCTACTTTTCTGAGGTGATGATGACCTTAAATAAAGGCGGCTTCTAAGAATCATCCACTGAATTTTTCTAAGACAAAATAAATACTTGGCGACGGATTATCTGAAGCTAAGGCAACTCAGAAAGGATACTTTTCTATGTACAACTTATTACTCAAATTTATGCTGGCGGCTACACACACCACACAACTAGGTTTAGATAAATTAAATCAGTGCCCAATTACAACTAGGATGAATTTCACTTTTAGTTTTTAAAGTGAATCCATGTGCAGATAAATTTATGCAAACAGATCTTTGTCTAGAAAATAACATCTTCTATTTTTTAGTCGAGGAATGAAAATTTGATAAATTGACTAAATAGAATTCTGTTCACATGCTGTGAACGTGACATTTTCTAAATTTTCATTAATAAAAAAAATTATCTTAGGCTGTTCAATTTGGACAGGTATTTTAATTATTTGTGGAATTGTCATTTACGAATGCCAGAAAAATCAGTCGTTGGCGCAAGATCAGCTGACTCAATCAAAACAGGTTATCAGTTCGGTGCATAATTTATTAGAAATCATGATTAATTTAGAAACGGGTATTCGGGGATACTTATTAAGTGGTGATGACACATATCTAGAACCATTTAATCAAAATGAAGCTAAATTTGATGAAGCAATTCGTGCGGCTGAAAAAATAATGAGTGATGATGATTTGAATCGTGCGGAATTACAAAAAATTATAGAACTTAAAAAACAATGGATCGAAGGACCTGCTGTTGAAGAAATGATGGCAAGAAGAAAGTTTTCTCGAAAAATAATTTCAATGGATGATTTTATTTTAGTTTTTAAAACAGGTAAAGGAAAAGCGCTCACTGATGCTTTTAGGTCTTCTGCTGCAAAAATTATTGAAATAGAAAACAAAAAATCTGAAGAGTTAAGTCAAAAGCAAATAAAATCGTCAGAACTGCTTATTCTGTCGGTCGTCTTAGGTATACCGCTCAGTATTTTAATTGGTTTTTTTTCCATTGTAGTTATTATTTCTACGGCAAACAGGCAGATTCGTAAGTGCACAGATGATTTAAAAAAATCATCTGCAGAGGTTGGAGTTATTTCAGAAAATGTAAATAACTCGGCGGAAAGACTGACGGATCAATCGGAAGTGCAGTCGGAGGCTTTTGTAGAAACATCTGCTTCGGTCACAGAAATTTCTGCTTCGGTTGAGAGTAATGCGCAAAAAAGTTTTGAATCTAATGAGATTGTTGCGGAGTCGCTTGATAGAGCAAAAACTGGTCAAAAAGAATTAAGTCATTTAGCTCATTCAGTAAATGAAATTTCTGTAAGTTCAAAAAAAATTGAAGATATTGTTTCTGTCATTGAAGACATAGCATTTCAAATTAATTTATTAGCGTTAAATGCTGCTGTTGAAGCGGCCAGAGCTGGAGAGCAAGGCAAAGGTTTTGCTGTTGTTGCAGATGCAGTTCGAAGTTTGGCAAATAAAGCGGCGGCGTCAAGTCAGCAAATTGCTGAACTCGTTAAAGAGAATGTTTTTATAACGGATCAGGGCAGCAATCTTGCATTGAAGGCTGAAAAGACAATGGCTTTATTTGTCGAATCACTTATTAAAATAGCACTTTTAAGTAAAGACATTTCACAGACAAGTAATGTTCAGTCGAAAAGAGTGAATGAGATTGCTACGGCGATGAATCAATTAGATCAACTCAATCAAGAAAATGTTCACGCGAGCCACGAGTCTTCGAGTGCATCAAAAATTTTAAAACAACAATTTACAAATTTGAATTTTGCGATTGAAAACCTTTTGAATTTAATAGATGGAGAAAGTAAATGAAAAAAATATATATATTTAAGTATTTGATTTCGATGAGTGTGGTTTTCTCTGCCGTGATAGTTTCATCTGAAGAATTTAATCTACAAAAAATAAAAAAAGAATTTGCAAGGCCTGTTCGAATTCCTTATGAAGATGATAACAAGTATAGTAAAGAGCGGGAAATTTTAGGAAAAAATTTATTTTTCGATCCAAGACTGTCGGGTTCAAATTCTATTTCATGTGCGACTTGTCATAATCCTTCATTTTCTTGGGCCGATGGATTAGCGAAGGGGATGGGCCATGGACATAAAGAATTAGGGCGACATACGCCAACTATTTTAAATTTAGCGTGGACTGAAAAAATGATGTGGGATGGCCGCTTTTCAAAATTGGAAGGACAGGCGCTTGGGCCCATCGGCAGCGAAGCCGAAATGAATATGAAAATTGAAGGCGATAAGGGGTTGGCCGAAAAAATTAAAGCCATCAAGGGTTATTTGCCGTTATTTGAAAAAGCATATCCGGGTGAAGCTATTACTCCTGAACTCATAGCAAAAGCGTTGGCTGTTTTTGAAAGAGGAGTGATTTCTGGAGAATCGCCTTTTGATAAATGGATTAAAGGAGATGAAAAAGTCATTTCGGATGAAGCAAAGCTAGGTTTTAAAATATTTAACACGAAAGCGAATTGTATTGCTTGTCACAGTGGATGGAATTTTACGGATGATAGTTTCCACGATATAGGTGTTGATGATGAAGATTTAGGGCGCGGAAAATTTTTAAAATTAACGTCTCAGCAACACGCATTTAAAACTTCGGGACTTCGAAATATTAATTTAAGATCTCCGTACATGCACAATGGTAAAAAAGAGACCCTTGAGCAAGTGATTGATTTTTATGATATTGGTGGCACCGCAAAAAGAGAGAGCTTAGCAGCCGAAATTAAACCTCTAAATTTAACAACAGAAGAAAAGAAGGCGATCGTGCAGTTTTTAAATACATTAACTGCAAAAGATAAAGCCGTAGAGTTTCCAATTTTGCCAAGATAAAATTACAAATAAAGGAGATATTATGAAAAATTTAAAATATGTTTGTCTAACTTTTTTTATGAGCATGGCTGTACAAGCTAAAGAGGTTCAAATAATTCAGAAAGACAAAAAATTCAGTCAAAAAGAAATTATTTTAGATACTGGAGATAGCATCAGTTTTAAAAATGATGAAAAAGATATTACTCATAATGTTTTTTCACTTGGGCCAGTGAATTCGTTTGAGTTGAAGTCTCAGCCTCCGGGGCAGGTCAGTAAAGTTGAATTTAATAAAGAAGGAGTTACTGAAGTCGAGTGTGCAATTCATACTGGAATGAAGTTAAAAGTGACTGTTAAAAGCAAATCAAAGTGAAATTGTTTTTTTGTACAATAATACTATTTATGAGTTTTGGTGCGTTTGTAGCCACCGGTGGACAACTGATTTCAATAAAGAATGGTAAAAAAATATTTTTAAATAACTGTACAGCTTGTCATGGCGTAAACGGTGATGGTGATGGACCGGCTGCCAAGGCGATCAATGGTGCGAAGCCTCGTGATTTTACAACGGGCATTTTTAAATACGGCCGCTCTGAATCGGAAATTTTCAATACAATAACAAAAGGTATTTCTGGCACGGCTATGCCGCCATGGAATTCTTTGTCTCAGTCAGATCGAAAGTCTGTCGTAAAATACATATTAACCTTAAAAAAATAATTGGTCGATCTGGCTTGATTCATATAACTCAAATGTAGAATTTACCCCTGATTCAGCCTGTAAAAAACATAAAATCCAACTTTCTTTTGACGGAAGACGCACTTTTAGTTAAATCTCTATGAACAACTGAAGTATTTAAAAGGGGATTTTATGAAAACTGTTTTCCTTCGATTATTGATTTTAACGTTGGTGCCATTCACTGCAAAATCATCCGAAGTTATTCCCTATTACGGTCATGATTTTAATCAATCCAAAGCACAATTAAAAAATGACGAGCTTAAAAACAAACTTAAAGAAATTTTAAAATCAGGTCACGTGATAGCTTCTCCTCAAACCGAAGATCAATTAGTGAAATCGTGTGACTCAATCCCAAATTGTTCGATGCAAACATCGCTGGGTTACGACCGCGCACGTATTTATTTGTTCGGTGAATTTTATTTAGTCCAAGATGCGCAAGGTTACGGAGTTCAAGAAATGTATTGTGACCGCGTTTATACAGCGGCAGATTTCAAGGGCGGTTTAGGCGCTCCAGCTCCGGGAACGATCCCCGAAGGCACAGTGATCAACACAGAACACACATGGCCGCAATCTAGATTTACCGGTAAGTACTCGGCAGATTTACAAAAGGCAGATATGCATCATTTGTTTCCTACGGATTCACAAATGAATTCTTTGCGCGGCAGTAGCATGTTTGGTGAAGTCATCAAGCCTTCGAATAAAACGAAGTGTACAGCTTCGAAATACGGCCAAGGCGATGGAACCACTCAGAAAGTTTTCGAACCACCACAGCGTCACAAAGGCCATGTCGCACGCGCCCTGATGTATTTTTCAATTCGCTATGATTTACCCATTTCACAAGCCGAAGAAGTCATGTTGAAAAAATGGAACCTTCAAAATCCACCGGATCAGCAAGAAATTTTAAGAAACAACATGATTCAACAAAAACAAGGCAATCGAAATCCATTTATTGATTATCCTGAATTGGCCGATCAAATTTTAGATTTCTAGGTTTTATTTTATGGACAAAACTTTTCACGAAATTGCGTCTGTACGTCAACAGCATCCCATTCCAAAGATTCGTCATTTAAATCAAATTTTTGATATTTTGATTGAACATAATGAGTCAGCTCGTGCGCCAATGAATCATCCATACATCGACCCGCTTTGATGTAGTAAGCCTGATCGTCCATTAAATAAATTTCGTTATTGTCATTGGCAAACGCATTTGTGATTTCAGCTGGGCGTTGGCCCCATTGTTTTTCGATGGCGTCTTGAAATTGCTTGAGCGGAGTTTTGCTTTTGAAATAAATTTTTGGAAACTGAATTGAATTATCTAAGGTTTTATTTTTTACAGATAAAACAAAATCAAAAATTTGCGCAGTTGAATATTTTAACTGCGCAGGTTTTGCTGGCACAGGTTTTTTTGCCTGTGCGTAGAATGAAATTGATAAAATGAAGAAAAATAATGAACGCATACAAATTATTCCTTTATCTGGCGCATACAGCCAGCTTTATCTGGCCATTAATTCGTAGGATTGTCTTCGTCGCCGTTAACACCCAAGAAATACGCGTCTTGACTGCCTACGATGTCTTGGTACGAAGTGCGCGCGCCTGTATCCATGTAGTTCATCAATGCCGTTGTTAAGCGAATATCGTCGTTATTTCCAAAAACGCTTTCGTTACCATAGGCAATGATATCCAAACCTTTTGTCCCAGTTAAATCCGTCGAAGACGATTTTTTCTTGAATAACATTTCTGTGTAATACGCATATGGGACGCAGCTACCCAAGAAGAAAACTTGGTAATCGTTGCTGATCGGTAATTTGTAACCGCGTGTATCTGCGATACGTGGGATGTCTAAATTTTTTCCGATACCAGAATGGCCGTTGTAAATAACTGATGAATCATTCCAAATAGCATCTTTTAAAAAAGCATGAAAACCACGAGCGTCATGTTCAAGGCCGGTGTTACCTAAGAATAAACGAATTGTCATGGTTCCGCGTGGAGTATTTTTTGTCATTGTTTCTAAGTGAGGAATTGGTTTTCCGGCTTCGGGGTTATACCATTTGCGAACTTCGGTTTCAGTCCAAACATAAGATTGAAAACCTAAATTTAATAAATTTGCGCGCTGTTGACGAAATCCGATTCCGCCCCAGTCTTTGGTATTCGTTTCAGGATTCCAGTCTGTATCGTCGTAATTTTCCATGCCGAAAAATATCGTCATACGCAGGCCACCATTGCGAACTAATTTTTCATATTCCGGATACGTGCGTGTTGTGCTGGCGATGTAATTTAATGGAGCAGTAACTGCTGAATAATCAGTACCAGAAATTAAAGGGCATCCTGCTTTTTTAGGTTCCCAGTGATACCAAAAATTGCCTTCGTCAACGTTTGTGGTTTCAGTACAAAGACCGTGCGATTTTTTATAGATATCGCCTGTGTAATTAGGAATTAAAAAAGTATATTCTTTTTGTCCGGGAGTAAAAACACCCTTACCTGTGAACTGAACAAAAACGCGGTTAAATGAATCAGATGATTTTTCAACTTTGTTAACGTTCACAGAAAATTTTGGGTAAACCGCCGCTGAATTATTCGGTGTTCTGCGCATTTGGCCCAGCATGTATTGTCTGTATAATTTAAATTCAGCTTTGACCAGATCGTTTGTTGGAGTGCCTTTTGAAATCGGCACAAAAATCTGAGTTTGAAATGTGAAATTAGCTTCTTGGTTTTTTGCTCCAAAGTATTCAGTTGAACCTTTTGGTAATGCGCTGACGTTTATTGTCGCTAAAAGCATGCAAATCATTAACGATTTCATCATAAAAATCCTTTGGTTAATTGGAGTGTCTGTAACTGGGTATATATGTTGCTTTGGGGTTTTGGATCAACAAAATTAAACCCATTTACCTCTTGAAAATTATTTTTTTGTGAAACAGACTGAATATTATGAATAAATTGATTATATTATTAATGTTTTTTGGGCTAAATTCGCACTGTTTTTCAGCAAACGAGAATGTTTTGCCTGTAAGCCCTGTCGGCTTTTGGAAGACCATCGATGACAACGACCAATCGACCCGTAGTATCGTTGAAATCTTTGAAAAAGATGAAAAATTATTCGGAAAAATTGTAAAAATATTTCCACATGAAGGCAACAAGCCCAACTGCGAACAGTGCAAAGACGAATTTAAAGATCAACCGATTTTAGGTATGCAATTTATGTGGGATTTGAAAAAAAATACGTCAACAAAATACGATGGCGGAAAAATATTAGACCCGCAAAATGGATCTATTTATAAATCAAAAATCGAACTGACTGATGATGGAAAAAAACTGAGCGTTCGTGGTTACATCGGAATTTCGTTATTCGGACGTAGCCAAGAATGGTTGCGTTCCGAAAAACCTGAATAATTCATTAATCCAATTGATTAAAAACGTTCTGAGATTTCTCGTGAAGTGATTTTAAATACTTAGATTTTGAAATTACTTTTAAAACTAATCCATAGCAGTATTCGCTTCGTAAAAAGTAAAAAACCAGAATAGCAATCGCCAGTGGGCGCAAGGCTTTCCATAAAAACGAGACGACGGAATCTTCGGTGATAAATAAAAATACGTAAGCCATTAAGAATGAAAATAAAAACAATGGTTTTGTGATATCAGAAAATACTTTTTGATGAATTGATTTCTGATCGAAAGATTTGTCTTTTAATTTAAGGCTTTGTTGATTGCGCATTTTTTCTTGTAGTAATTTGATACGGTTTGATTTTAAATAAAAAGCGAAAATAGTCATCATCGTTGCGGCTAATATTTTAACAACAAAAACGATCAGTACAATGTTCAATAAATTTTGACTTGAAACATGATAATCTTTTTCTAATCGTTCGATATAGAACCCAATAATTTTTTGCATTTCAGAAAAACCAAAACTAATTAATAGTGTTATAAAGGGTTGAATAAAAGCCCAACATGACAGCAAATAAATCCCAATCAGTGCGCCTAGAATGTTGGCTCCGAATATTAAAATGCCCAAAGAATACAAAACGCCTTGCATAGAAATGCTCAGCATAGGTCCCCATTTTTGACCTGCAGGGGATAAGCTTTTTAATAAAGCAGTTAGTATAGAAATTTCAAAAGTGATCTTTGAAAGCTGAAATCTGGTTTCAGACGTCGAACGACTTAAGATGCGTATTGTATAGCTTAAGAAAAAACCCTGATTCAACGATAAAAAATGTCCTGTGAATGGAATTTTAAATGCGTGAAGTGCGGAACCTAACCCAAGTTCGATAGCACTTAAATGCGTCGCAGTTTGTGTTTGTAGATCTGTCATTGTTGTGACTTTGATGTCGGGCATTTAATGATTATAGACATTTGGCGTTACGAAAAACAATGTTTGATTAAAGCAGGCCTGCTGTGTTCAGGTATCTGCAAGTTAAATAGATCTCGAACCAAAAATATAAGTCGGCAATATGGGCTGACGTTTCTACAGAGCACCGTAAAGGCTCTTCTATCAAAGGGGAAAAGAATGAAAACAAAACTATCAATGGTTATGTTTATTGCGTTAACAATCACGGCTTCGTTGTCGTCATCAATGACTTGGGC
>JAYTMM010000345.1:0-3740 GCA_043728555.1 Pseudobdellovibrionaceae bacterium | reverse complement strand
CTGTCGATTTCAACAAGGCCATCAGTTTCGTCTTCAAATTCAGATTCTAAATCAGCAAATGTCGATTGTTTTGCGATCATTGCGCCGGCGCCAATAACGGCCGCTTTTTTAAGAATTTCTTTTTTTGCTTTTGGAGTCATTGCTTTTTTAACAGGAGCTTTTTTAACTGCTTTTTTTGCGATAACTTTTGGAGCTATTTTTTTTGCTGCAGATTTTTTAACAACTTTTTTAACGGCTTTTTTAGGAGCTGCTTTTTTGATAGGTTTTTTCGTAACTTTTTGAACTGTTTTTTTAGCGACAGTTTTTTTTACGACTTTTTTCGCAGCTTTTTTGGGTGCGGCTTTTTTAATTGGTTTTTTTACTTTTTTCTTTGCCATGTGATCTCCGATAATTTGTTATGTTAGTGTTGATGACAGCAGATTATCGACAAAAAAAAAGTTGCGCAAGAGTCTAGAAATGTAGTTGCGCAGCAACTAAAAATGACAGTTGCGCAGCAGCTAAATAAAAATTTAAAAAGTTAAGATTCAATTAAAATTAAAGGTGAAAATAGTCTTCTAAAATACGTGCGAAACTAGCAGGTACCCCTGTCGATAGAAATAGGCCTGACGGAAAAGTCGGTTTTGCCGCAACATACGTCAGATATCCGAAAGTTCTGGTCTTGTCTTGGTTTTTCAGAGGGAAAGTCAGGTTAAATGGGATCGGCAATGATGCTTTGTCTGGTAACGTTACAAATAAGCCGATCGCGTTAATTCCGATGTACAGCGTAATTTCAGTATTGTTTTGTGCAGGAAAAGTCAGGCCCAAGGCTGGTAATTCTCCGACGCCGGCTGGCATAGCGGGCAGTGGATCGCCGTTGGGTAATTTTGACGGTGCTACGAATTGAAGTCCTTTGATAATATATTTAACAGGAATTCGTACGGCCACTTTCATTTTACCTGTTGTCGGATCAAATAATGAACCCACAGTAATATCCGGATATTTACTTGATATAGAACCCGTCGGTGCAAACATCACCGTCGATGGCATTGGGATCATCACAATAAATTCACCGCGAGTTTTATCAAAATCAAAAGTCAATGCACCATTGAAACCCGTTTGATTAGTTCCGTCTTCAATACGACTTTTCATTTGAACTGTATCAATCGGGGCTGTGATCGGAACAACGGCAGGATCTGCTATTGTGCCCAGCGAACCATTTGTTCCAGCTGCTGCGTTGGATGATTGTGATTGAAGTCCTTTTGAACAACCGAAAAATGAAGCAGTCAGTAATGTTATTACGATCATTGCTTGCATTTTATTTTTCGTGGCTGATTTTTTCATTTTGCCCTCGTTGGTTTTTATTTCTTACAACTAAGGTTTCGGACGAAGGTCTGGGTTACTTTAAGGTCGTTGAAAGTGAAAAAAAAATCGACAGTATTTTTAAAGTTGATTTTAAATTTAAAACAAAAAAAGGAATCCAGTTGGATTCCTTTTTAAGCTGAATAATAACTTTATACTTACCCAATCAGTTTCAAAGCCAGTTGGCCATTCTGATTTGCTTGAGCTAATGTTGCTACGCCTGTTTGTAACATCAGATTATTTCTAGCCATTTCAGTTGATGAGGATGCAACGTCCGTATCACGAATTCGCGAGTTGGCAGCAGCTAAGTTTTCTTCGGAAACTGCGAGTGTATCTGTTGTTGAAACCAAACGATTCTGTAATGCACCTAAGTTTGCTCTCATTCCGTTAACAAGAGTTTGTGCGCTATCAAGTGCGACTAATGAACCTCTCGCTGTTTCTTTCTGCGTATAATCAAGATCAGTAATTCCAAGGCCATCTAAAGTTGTCACATTCACAGATGAATCAAATTGAATTCGATCGTTATCTGTTGAATTTAAACCTACTTGGAAATCGAAAACGGGTGTGGATCCATCTAATAATTTCGTTGAATTCCATGTTGTTGTTTCAGAGATACGTTGAACTTCGGCTTTTAATTGTTGGACTTCTTTATCAATCATGTCGCGCTCTTTTTCACCAACAGTGTCAGATGATGATTGAATCGCTAATTCACGCATACGTGTAATAATATTTGATGTTTCAGACAAGCCGCCCTCAGCTGTTTGTACTAATGAAATACCATCGTTTGCATTACGTCGTGCTTGAACAGATGATCTAATTTGTGATTTCATATTTTCAGAAATTGCTAAACCGGCTGCGTCGTCCGCCGATTTTGTAATTCGACTGCCGCTGGCTAATTGTGCCGATGACATTTGAACTGCGCGCTGGCTGTTAACTAAATTTCTTTGTGCATTTAAGGCTGGCATGTTTGTTGTAACTCGTAATCCCATTGTAAACTCCGTTTTATATTTATGTTAGTAATTTCATTTTCAATTCCTTTTGCTAATTTCTCACGGCATCCGAGCCATGATGTTTTTTGCGGTATTGCAAAAAACGTTTTGTTAAGAGGTCTTAAGTTTCTTCCTTAATATGAAAAATGAATCATTTCATTTTTCAGTTTTAATCTTCCGTAAATTTTCTTAATGCCCCCTTTTAATGTGGATGAGAATCTAGTCAGTATGTTAATTCTGATTTTGATTCTGCCAGACATCCTGCCTGGTGTTACTTGTTGTATGTTTGTTTGATCGGGATTTGCGGCAGCATCTTGACAGGACAAGAATCTAGATTTGGAGATATTTTAAAAAATTAGATCTTACTTCAGTCTTGGGACTCGACTAAAAAATGATATTTTATGGGGATGAAAATCGAGTCTCGTCTTGAAAAGCAGACGGAAGGCTCGTCTAAGGACTGTCAAAATAATTTGAAAAAATTAATCGATTTCAATAAAGCGGCACAACATCATTTTTCCGCTCGTAAAATATGTTTTTTCTTGGTTTCGTTTCAGATGTGATTCAGTATTCAGACCTAAGGTACAAATTTCATTCGGTGACGAAAAATGCGAGCAATCTTCACAGGCAAATGGTAACTTATACTTATTGTAATCTGCAGGATGAATGGGATCTTTTTTGATCGTTGGTCTAATTTTTTTTTGCGAATTATTTTTTGCATTGGCCACAGTCTTAAAGAACATGTTTTTCATTAGGTTGACAAGTATTTTTTCAGACTCATATTAAAGCAGCATAGATTTTTACAACGAGGTAACTTATGAGTGATAGTCATAAAAATAATGTTCAAAAAATGACTCAGAAAAGCCAAGAAGCCATGCAGGCAGCAGCACGCTTGGCTGAAGTTAAAAAAAATTCAAGCGTTGAGCCCGAGCATTTATTTTTAGAACTGATTGAGCAGGTCGATGGTATCGTTCCACGCATTTTGCAAGAAATGAAATTGATTCCTGTCGGACTTATATCTTTTTTAAACAAAGAAATTTCAAAACTACCACAATTGTCAAAAGCCCAAGACAACACGTACGCGAGTAGCAGGTTGCAAAAATTGTTCGTGCTGGCTGAATCTGAAGCTGCCCTTATGAAAGACGAATACATTTCAACTGAACATTTTTTACTAGCAGCATTTGCAGCTGAAGATTCAGGAATAAGAAATTTCTTAAAATCTGTGGGGTTAAAAAAACCTGAATATGTATTATCAATGAAAAAAATCCGTGGTGCACAAACGGTAAATTCAGACCAGCCCGAAAATCAATACGAAGTTTTAAAAAAATTCGCAAAAGATCTGACCGAGCTTGCTGCAGACGGAAAATTAGATCCCGTCGTCGGACGTGATGAAGAAATCAGACGTGTGATTCAAGT
>JAYTMM010000344.1:0-2555 GCA_043728555.1 Pseudobdellovibrionaceae bacterium | reverse complement strand
CAACAAATTTACCGTGTCAGGGGACGTTGGCCGAATATGTCGGTCGTGACATTGTAAAAACAGAATTTGAATTTCCGACAACAGCCGAAGTTCAAACAGCTCTTGAAAATTCGACTGACAAAAAAGATGTCGCACGTTTTAACTTCTCACCCGATTTTTTGACGTATTTAGCAGAACGCGGAGCGCTTTTTAAATTTACGCATGAATTGTCGTTTGAAAAATTACCCAACGGAAAATTTGTGATGGCGCAATTATTAAATCAATATGCATCCGAAATTAAAACAATGAACCAGTTACCGATGAATCAGTCGCATCTGAATTTATGGTTGAAAAAAATAAATGAAAACAGTAAGCAAGCCGAATTAATTCAGTTTTTTGGTGTTGAAAATGATGAACAGTTGCGAACGGGCATTAAAATTGATGGCGAAAAAGAAATCAGTAAAAAAAATTCAGGTTCTGTGGATTTAACGTATGTATTCACATCGTATCATGTGCAATCAGATCAACTTGAATTGGCATCGCTGGAAAATTTGAATAAATGTTTACAAAAAATGACGATTGAAAAGGGCTCGGTTTTTTTACGTCGCCCCAGTTCTGAATCTGAAAAAGACAGTTATTTATCGCCCGGTTATATTTGCGAAAAATAATACTTTAAATTAATGCGCAATATGTGAATTAATCTTCGGCTAAATTTGTTAAATCAGGAGTTTCTAATTTTTGAATCTGATCTTTCATTTTGTACAGCATTGCAAGCCCTGGTATTGCGGCAATCGTAGAGAAAATAAAAAACGAAGACCAACCGATAGAATCAGTTAAAACTCCGGCTAACGGCCCGACCCACACGCGGCCTACAGCCGAGAACGCTGACAATAGGGCATACTGAGTCGCTGAAAATTTTTGATTACACAGTGCCATTAAAAACGCGACGAAGGCGGCTGTCCCCATACCACCTGTGATATTTTCTGCGCCGATACTGAATAACAAAAGCCAATCAACTTGTGTGGCTTCTTTTAATGAAACTATTAAAAAATCAAATGCAGGTAATGAAAATGATCCCCAGGCGCCTTTGCCTGAGACAGCTAAAAGCCAAAAACCTAAATTTGAAATCATTTGTAAAATACCAAAAGCAAACAGTGACCTAAACAAACCCCATTTGACCATGACGGCTCCGCCCAACAGCGCTCCGCCAATAGTTAACCACATTCCGATCACCTTATTCACAACACCAATTTCAGCCGTTGTGAATCCGACACCCTTTATTAAAAATGGCGTCAGTAAAG
This sequence comes from Pseudobdellovibrionaceae bacterium, assembly GCA_043728555.1. GTDB lineage: Bacteria > Bdellovibrionota > Bdellovibrionia > Bdellovibrionales > Bdellovibrionaceae > Pseudobdellovibrio. The sequence continues at coordinate 1,275 of JAYTMM010000344.1, read as the reverse complement.
TTCCCGCAAATGAATCACCTAATTTATATAAAATAATAAATACTAAAAAACTGACAGCACCCTTTATAGAAAAATAATTTTTCAAAGAAATGTTCAGTGTTTCAAATTTTGCCTTTTGTGATGCGAACCAGCCCAGTGGTAAAGTGATGCCTAGGCCGAATAGCAGGGAACACATATCAGCCCATTTTTTATTGTTCGCGTTTGTCAGATCAAACATTTTCTCGATCAGTGGCGAAGCGATCTGAGTTGTTAATTGATATCCAATCACAACTGCGACAACTAAGGCAAAAAATCCGATCAAATCATTTTTGGCATTTGTTTTAGGCGCTATATTATTTTTAGAAACACTAGGTAAAAATAATAACGACAGCGCCGCTGCAAAGGCCATCACAGCCGCCATAATTAAATAAATTTTTGACCATGACCAATTATTTCCATTCGCATCAGCCCAGACGAACGTAATTCCGCCAGATAAAATCATTGCCAATCTGTAACCTAAAACACCTAAGGATGCGCCAGCGCCACGTTCGGACGGCAATAGTGTATCTGTACGATAGGCATCAATAACGATGTCTTGTGAGGCAGATAAAAATGCAATCAGTGCAGCAACCAATGCAAACGTTTGCGTATTTTGACTGGGTGAAATTGTTGAAAGTAAAACTAAAACACCTGCAATTGATAATTGCGAAATCACCAACCAGCCGCGTCTGCGACCGAAAAAAGGAATTTCAAAACGATCCATCAACGGAGCCCATAAAAATTTAAATGTGTACGGCAAGCCCACCAAGCTAAAAAAACCAATCGTTGCGATATCAATTTTTTCAACTGTTAACCAAGCCTGCATGGCTTGACCGGTCAATGCCAACGGCAATCCGCTGGCAAAACCCAGAAATAAAATCATTGATAATTTCCAGCCGCGCGATTGGATTAATTTAGAATACACCTTTAGAATACACCTGTGCCTTTGCTAATATCTTTACGCATGCGCCACAAAAGCTGACTTAAATACGGTCTGCGTGTTTCGCCGGTTGTGACCATTAATAATTTAGTTATTTTTAAATTGTGCGAATCTGTTAACAATAAAATCACCATTTCTTGAATAAAATTTGTATTCAGCGTGATGTAATTATCAGTACCTACGCCTAATTGAACATTTTTTTTCTCCCACCAAGAAAATGGGTGATCTTTGTAATCTTGAAATTTACCAGTTAATTTATTATTCGACGACGGCAACGTGACCAGTGAAACGCCTTTTTGAATCAGACGATTTAAAAC
>JAYTMM010000343.1:0-8491 GCA_043728555.1 Pseudobdellovibrionaceae bacterium | reverse complement strand
TCATCGCACGAAAAAGCATTAACTGATATTGGCGTCAGTCGTGATAAAATTCATGATTTAGCCCGATTGGCCGCTGTGACAAAGGGATTGTCTGGGTTGCTGTAAATCGAAATTGTGATAGAGTATTTCTAACAAAAAGGAACACTCTATCATGCAAAATTCAACGTCTCCTACTCGCCAATATTTAAAAAACTACGTCGCTCCTTCTTTTGAAATTAAAAATGTAAATCTACATTTCAATCTTCACGAAACCGCGACAATTGTAACTTCAAAGATTCAATTTAAAAAATTAACGGCAGATTCAGATCTAGTTTTAAACGGAGAAAATTTAAAATTAATTTCGATTCAATTAAATGAAAAAATGTTGGCTGCTGCAGATTATAAAACGACCGATGAACATTTAACAATTTTTAACGTGCCCACAGAATTTCAATTACAAATTCAAGTTGAAATTAATCCTACAGAAAATAAATCCTGCGAAGGTTTGTATTTAAGTAACGGGATTTTCTGTACCCAGTGCGAAGCTGAAAGTTTCAGAAAAATTACTTATTTTCTCGATCGTCCTGATGTGATGACAAAATACAACGTCGAAATCGAAGCCGATCAAAAAAAATATCCGCAGCTTTTATCAAATGGTGACTTGATCGAACAGAAAATTTTATCAAACGGTAAACATTACGCGAAATGGAACGACCCGTTCAAGAAACCAAGTTATTTATTTGCGCTTGTTGCCGGTGACATGGGCGTAGTCCGTGATACGTTCACAACAAAATCTGGTAAAAAAGTTGACCTGTCTGTTTATGCTCCACACGGAAAACAAGAACGCTGTCATCACGCGATGGCATCACTGATTAAATCAATGAAATGGGACGAAGATCGTTTCGGTCTTGAATATGATCTTGGTCAATACATGATTGTCTCGATTGATGATTTTAATATGGGTGCGATGGAAAACAAGGGACTGAATGTTTTTAATTCGCGTCTGGTATTGGCAGATCAGAAAACAGCAACTGATAATGATTTTGATATGATTGAATCTGTCGTGGGCCACGAATATTTTCACAATTGGACTGGTAATCGCGTGACCTGCAGAAATTGGTTTGAATTATCATTAAAAGAAGGCCTGACCGTATTTCGTGACCAAGAATTTTCGGCCGATATGAATTCGCGTTCTGTACAAAGAATTAAAGACGTTGATTCATTACGAAGCCGCCAATACACCGAAGACGCCGGACCTAATTCACATCCCGTGCGTCCAGAATCATGTTTAGCTGTTGATAATTTTTATACGGCAACAATATATGAAAAAGGCGCTGAAGTCATTCGGATGATGCAAACAATTGTTGGCCGCGATGGATTTCGTCGTGGTATGGATGAATATTTTAAACGTCACGATGGACAAGCTGTAACGATTGATGATTTCGCGGCTGCGATTAGCGAACCTAACAAGGTGGATTTCACACAATTTAAATTATGGTACTCGCAAGCCGGAACACCTATCGTCGACGTGCAAGAAAAATTCGAGAACAATACATTCACATTAATACTGACTCAAAATTTTTCAGATCTTGAAAATCAAAAAAACAATAAACCTTTTTATATTCCATTAAACATGGGTTTGCTGGATTCAAAAGGAATAGAAATTCATTCAGAGCTTTTAATATTCAAAGAAAAAACTCAGACTTGGACATTTCCATGCATAGAAAAGCCAGTTTTATCTTTGAATCGTGATTTTTCAGCGCCCATTAAATTAAAAGCCACTGTGACAAATGCAGATTTATTACATCTGATTAAATATGACACTGATGAATTTAATCGTCGTGAAGCCTGTCAAAAAATGCTTTTAGATCAAATTCAAAAATTAATTTTGGATTTCACAAATGGAAAAACCTTAATTGCAAACCCTGAAATTATTGAAGCGTTGGGTTTTGTTTTAAACGATACGAAAATCGATGCGCAATTTAAATCACTCATTTTATCAATGCCTGATGATAAGATTTTAGCCCAAGAAGAATCTGTTTTAAATCCACAGGCCTTTCATGCCGCTAAAAATACATTAAAATCAGCCTTTGTTAAAAAATTCGAAAAAGAAATTATTACTATTTACAAATTACATCATTCAAATAACGCTACGAGTGACCGTGCATTAAAGAATTTATTACTTCAGTATTTAGTAACAGCAGGATCTGCCGAGGGCACTACGTTGTGTGAAAAGCAATATCAAACGGCGAATACAATGACTGATTCGATTTACTCACTGATGATATTGTGTGATTCAAAATCCGTACAAAAAAATGTGGCTATCAATGATTTTTATCAAAAATGGAATACGGACAGTGTCGTTTTTAATAAATGGTTGGCTGCACAAGCTTCGTCACGTAATTTTGATACTTTTGATATTGTTAAAAAATGTTGCGAAGTCACAGGTTTTGATAAGAATAATCCGAACAATCTCTACAGTCTGCACAATGTGTTTGCTGCAAATTATTTAATGTTTCATACAGACAAGCATCCGACCTATGCATGGTATTGTTCAGAAATTCTGCGCATTGATGCTATCAATCCACAAGTTGGTGCCCGCTTAGCTAGCGCCTTTAATTTTACGAAAAAATTACCAGAAAATTTAAAGGCTTTGGTGCAAACTGAAATTTCAAAACTTTTAAAACAAGAAAAGCTTTCGAAGAACGTTCGAGAGCTTTTAGAGAAATGCGTTTAAGTTATTATATGAATTAAAAACTAAAACTGAGTGCGGCATTGTTTTAAAAATTCAATGCGCGTTTCAGATTTAGCTTTAAAATCACCGCGCAAATCTGATGTTGTCGTCGTACTGTGGGTGTCTTGGATACCGCGTGAAATTACACAGTAATGTTTAGCATTGATATGAACTCCAACGTGTTTTGTCTCTAAAATATATTCCAAACAATCTGCGATTTGCTTTGTCAAACGCTCTTGAACCTGTGGTCTACGACAGAAATAATCGACGATGCGATTTAATTTCGAAAGCCCAATGACCTTTTGATTTGGAATATAAGCAATCGTTGCAAAACCATCAATCGGCTGAAAATGATGTTCACAGGTCGACATAACTTCGATATTTTGCACGCAAACCATTTGGTCGTACTGCATTTTATTTTCAATGACAGTGATCTTTGGGAAATTTTTATGATCAAGACCACTAAAGACTTCGTTCACATACATTTTGGCCATACGTTTCGGTGTTTCAGATAAACTATCGTCAGTTAAGTCTAGACCTAACACGGTCATAATTTCTGCGAAATGAGATTTTATTTTTTCAATTTTCTGATCATTTGATAATTTATTATCAAACGTTGGCGACGTACGAACATGATTTAAAATTTCAAGGGCTTTTTTTTCAGATTCGTTTGAACTCATATTTTACATCCTTATTTAGGTCTGACAATACAATAACTTAAAATTTAACACTATAAAAATTGATCGATTTGTTGATTTACATTTTCAAATAAATCTTCGATGCGCTGACTGCTGCGTCCCCGAAGGCCTTCACTGACAACAATCTGATTCTTTACAGGCTTCAGTTCAGTATTGTTATCCCAAATTGACCACGATGTATCCCAAACATAAATATTTTCTGGGTGCAAGTTCAGCGAGGCCGATGATACGTCAAAAATATTTTCAGCGATCCAAAAACTAATACGCTCAATCTCTTTGGGAAAATGATCGTGATCTGGATCACCAGACAGTGTCACATATGTTAGATCTTTGATTTGTCGCACAACACATGAAAAACTATCTTTGTTTTTTTGTCTGTATCTATTTGAATTAATTTTTAAACCTAATTTCTGATGCTGAACAATTGCACGAATAGTTCGTTCTGATTTTAATCCATTTTTAATATCGTTAAACTGGCCGCCAGTAATTTCAGACAGATGAGTCGCGGGCAAAGCCAATAATATTCGCTTTGTCGAATAAACTTTATCAGATTTTTTTGTCGAAAAAGTTAACTTGAATTGATTCGATTGCTGGTCAACACGCAACAATTTGTGATTTAATCGCAATTGTTGATTTGGCAAAACGCCGCCGATTCTTTCGGTCATATGTTGAACAAAATGAGCCGTCCCATTTTTAAATATCCAGCTTTTAGAATCAATTTTTTCTGTTTTTAAATTTAAATCTTTGGCTAAAGCCAAAATGTTTTTATCCGTATTTAAAAATTCAAAGGCGCCATATTCAACACCTTGATCGGAGGTGATTTTACCGCCGATGCGATGAGAAGCTTCAAAGATTCGGTATGGGATTTTTCGTTTTTTAAGCTGATAGGAAGCATACAACCCACTGATTCCGCCGCCAACAATGACAACTTGTTCAGATAGATCACTTTGATCAGTTATCAAATATTCATCCATTGTTGAACAGCCTTGTAGCGCGCCAAACGAACTGACGAGCGACATCGACAGGCAGGCTGTGCCTGCAGAATAGAGTGAAATATTTTTGATGAATTTTCGGCGGTTTTGCCTACTGTTCTGCATTTGAATATGCTAGCTTGTTTTCATGTTTGGCACAATAAATCTTGAGCCCTATTTTGAAAAAATTCAGTCAGACGGATGGGCACTGTTGCCATTCGATCAAGAGCAATGTAATCAGCTTCATAATGAAGTTTTAAGGCGTGAAACCCTTAATAATTTACAACAAGGTGCCCTTGCCAATTCCTTGACAAACCATGCTCTACGAAATGATTTTATATCTTGGATCAATTTTGATACACAGCTGGTCACTGAAATAAAATTAATACAAGCGTTGACTGATTTGCAATTCGCCTTAAAAAATTATTTCAGACTCAGTCTGGATCATTTTGAATTGCACTATGCCAAATACCCTATCGGGCATTTTTATAAAAAACATTCAGATCAAAAAACGAACGACAATAAAAGATTATTTTCGTTCGTTATTTATTTAAATACCAACTGGCAAACACAAGACGGTGGCGAACTGTGTGGTTATAAAAAAAATTCAACTGAAGAAATTTTTCGAATACCACCCGCGATTGGAACAATGATAATGTTCAAAAGCGAACTTGAACACGAGGTTTTCACTACACTACGGGATCGTTATTCAATAGCCGGTTGGATGCGAACCGCATGACAACGCAAAACTCGATAAAAAATTTTGAATCCCGCAAAGAATTAATTTTATTTATATTTCTGTCGCGGTGGCCGTTTCGTCTTCTGATTATTGCTTTGGCAATGGTCTCTGCAGTAACAGGTTTATTGGTTCCATTTTTTCAAAAACTATTTGTTCAAAATTTGCAGCTGACAGATCTATTACTTTCAACGGGCCTGATGTTTATTTCATTAACGTGTTTGCAATTAACGAATTTTTTAGGCCACCGCGAAGCTCTGTTTTCACAATCTGATTTAGGGCGATTTTTATATTCACACATTTTAAATTTAAAATCATTAAGTACGCAAAAAACTGTGGGCGAAAAAGTCGCATTGTACACAACAGATATTCCAAGTGCGACAATGTGGTTGGAACAGACCGTTCCGTATTTTTTAACGACAGTGTTTCCATTAATATTGACGCCAATTTTTTTACAGCGCTATTACGATTTACCATATAGTTTTTCGATTTTGTTATTATTTCTGTTGGTCGTCCTGAATATTTTAATGGCGCGCAGACAATCTGTGTTTTTTTATAGGTTTAAAATACTGGCCGGTGAACGCATGGGTTTAGTGAATGAATGGATTCAAAATATCAAATCATTAAAAATTTTAAATTGGATCAATGCGTTTGAGTCTAAAATTTTGAAAAAGCGAAAAGAAGAAACGCATAATCGAATTTTAATGGTTACAAATGGTCAAATAATGAATTCATTTTCAGCCAGCATAACGTTTTGGCTAAACCTGTTTGTCTTGATTTTTATTCTATACACGAACAGCCAACACTTGGATAAATCACAGCTGCTCATTTTACTATGGGTGATGGGTATTTTTTTAGCTCGTCCACTGAGACAATTGCCGTGGTTACTGACAATGATGTTCGATGCCCTGACGTCAGTGAACAGATTATATGATTATTACAAATTGAAAAATATCGATAGTGTTTTTCAAACAACAAAGCAAATGCATTCAAATACAGTTTTAGAAATTAAAAATTTGAATTTAACTATGAATTTAAATAGCGATGACCAGATAATTTTAAAAAATATCAACGTACAAATTCAAAAAAATGAAATCGTTGGCCTTATCGGCCCCGTCGGTAGCGGAAAAAGTTTATTGTTAAAATCAATTTTGAATGAGACCACTGTTACGGCTGATCATCTGTATGTTTCAGCCTGCAGCTATTTATCACAAGAACCTTTTATTTTAAGCGCGACTATCAAAGACAATGTCTCGCTGTCGTATGATTCAACTGAAAATGATGAGGCTTGCTTAAAAGCGTTAGAAAATTCTGAATTCGATATTTTACAGGACCGCCTACCACAGGGCCTAAAAACTTCGATCGGTGAGCGTGGTTTAAATTTATCAGGAGGACAAAAACAAAGATTAAATTTATCGCGTATTTTTTTCGACCCCAAAGATTTAATTTTACTGGATGACCCGTTCAGCGCTGTTGACATTGGCACAGAGCAAAAATTAATTCAAAATATGCTGACGCTTAAAAAAAATGGCCATTCGTTTTTAGTCACAACACAACGTTATTCATTTTTAGACCATTGTGATCGTATTTTATTTCTAGATCAGGGGCAGATTCGATTTGACGGCACATTAGTCGATTTCAAAAAAATTGAACAGTACAGAAATTTTTTACAATGAAAAATAAAATTGCAAAACCCCAACCCGTACAAATTAAATTTTCTAAAAACATGTTTAATACATTATTTCAGTGCTACAGACCCTATATTATTAAAATTATTTTGACAGTTGTTATCGGTTTTTTAGGCCGATTACTGTTGTTATCAAATGCGCAGTTGATTGCTCGTTTTTTGGATCAACGTCAAAATTTAACATCGATGGATCTGAAAAGTCTAATCTGGCAATTAGCTATTTTATTAAGTGTCGCTTTTGTTTTAACAATATTATACCGAACTGTTTTTTCACGCTTATCATCGCTGGCTGTATCGAGGTTATACGATGAAACAACGTATAGAGTTTCGCGATTTCCAATGCAGTTTTTCGATACAACACCCGTTGGGCAAATTTCAACACGGTTTTCAAGTGATTATGGTAATATTTTTCGCCTGTTCGGCGGACCATTGGCCGAATTTTTGTCGCTGATTTTTGATTTGATTTCAATTTTAATTATTATTGCTTTTGCTCATCCAATTTTTTTAATCAGCCTAAGTATTTCTGCGATGTGTTTTCGATTTATTTTAAAATTAAATCAAAATGAATTGCGTCGAAAACGACAAGAACTTTCAATTTTACGAGGGCCTTCGGTGGCTCATTTTTCTGAAACCGTTCAGGGCAGCGTCAGTATACGACAACATCAAAAAAATAAATTGTTCCAACATCGCTTTGAAAAACTGGATCAAATGTTTTTAGATTGTAAATTATCGGTCGGTTCACATTTAATGAAATTTTCAGTTCAATTGTATGTGATATCAGCGATTTTATTTTTCGTTCATGGTTTAATTTGTTTTTATCTTTTAAAAAATCAGTTGATCGGCCCAGGCCAAATTACGGTTATATTAGGCTTTACATTGCTTGCGACAAACACGTTGCAAATGTTTTTTGAATGGTATTCGCAATTTGACGAAGCCCTGATTGGCGTTGATCGGATGGATCAGTATTTACGAAAACCTCTTGAAACTGATTCTTATTTGCCGATGCATTCAGATTTTGACACCGCTCATTTGAAAAAAACTAAGACTGCTTCGCAAAACATCTCGTCGTCTGGAATAAAATCCGAATACATTTTATCAGTGCAAAACTTATCCTTCAGCTATCCAGAGCAATCTGAAAATATTTTAACTGATATTCAGTTTTCATTAAAACACGGAGAAAAACTGGGCATCATCGGCAGAACAGGCGCTGGGAAATCAACTTTGATTTCAGCGTTATTAAGATTATACCCGATCCCAAAAGGTTCTATTTTAATTGATGGGCAGTACAAAACAGATGTCGAAGATCACAGACAGCAATTTTCAGTGATCACTCAAGAACAATTTTTTTTCAAAGGATCGCTGCGGGATAATTTAGATTTGTATCATGCTTTTGATGATACAAATCTAATTCGCATCCTTGAACAAACAGGTCTTGAATTAAATTTAGATTTTCAGATTGACGAAAAAGGTCAAAATTTATCAATGGGTGAAAAACAACTCATCAGCCTAGCACGCGGGTTATTGAAAAATGCTGATATTTTTATTTTTGATGAGGCCACATCAAACGTCGACCCGCAATCTGAAAAATTGATTCAGCGGGCTCTGACGAATGTTTTGTCAGAAAAAACACAGATTCGAATTGCTCATAGGTTACAAACAGTTGAAGATTGCGACCAAATTTTATGG
>JAYTMM010000342.1:0-4154 GCA_043728555.1 Pseudobdellovibrionaceae bacterium | reverse complement strand
GAAAAATCTGTCAGTGTATCAATGACTTCTGGCTTTTCGATTTTTTTTGTTGAATTAAAATGAATTTGAACAGCACTTGTTTTCATTGCTTCTTTTATTTTTTGACCCACAATTTGTGTAACCATAATGGCTGGGATATCAAACACATCTGTTGTTCCCATTTTGAATGCTGCACCTTCGCGGTTGTTCGCAACAACCACACCGATTGCACCACCTGCCACTGCGCGTTTGACTTTATCATTAAAATTTACAACTCCACGATCTATCAAAGCCACTTTACCTTTTAATAAATCCATTTGTTCCTGAGTTAAATCTTTATCAGCGATTCCGATAAAGAAAAATTCACCTGAAACATTTGAATCCGCAATCGCTTTTGTCGTGGCAGCTTCTGTTGCTTCCACAACTAATGATTCAGTCGGTAAAATAATTTCAGACGCATCAGATTTCCAGTTGTGATCTCCGTTATCAATGCTGGCCGCAACAGATAATGATTCTGTCGATGTTCCAGGAGAACCAACGATGTAATCTTTGTTACCAGAATTTCCTGCAGAAATAACGGCGATTGTTCCACCGTTAACTAAATTTTTAACGGCTTCAGAATATAAAATTTTTGGATTTCCGTAACCGCTGCCCAATGATAAATTCACAACATCTAATTGATCGCGCAAATCGCCATCACCATTTGGATCTGCTGCGAATTCCAAACCTGCAATAACAACCAAATCACTTGTAGAACCTTCAGCACCGAAAACTTTAATTGCGTACAACGAAGCATCTTTGGCCATACCGTCATATGATGTTAAACCGTCGCCAAGGCCAGCGACTGTTCCAGCAACGTGCGTTCCATGACCTGCTTCGTCCAATGGGTTCATATCTGGTTTTGGAATGTGGTGACTGAATTCAGCAGACGCCGAATTATAAAGTGTACCGACCAGATCAACTCCTCCAACAACTTTTGCGCTGGGGTAACCAACAGCATCTTTTGATGGATCAATGGCTTTGTAAGCCTCAACAGTGCCAACCCCGCCGAACATAGCGTGCGTATAATCAATACCCGTATCAATAATTCCAATTTTCATGCCTTGACCAGAAATTCCTGCCAAATGCAATTTTTCAGCACCCACAAATTTCAAAGAATTTCGTTCTGAAAGCAAAGCGACCTTCACTGATTCAGAATCATTCATGTTTTTAGGACGTTCAAAAGTTCCTGCATTTTCCCAGCTGGCGATAAGGCCAACAGCTGCCAATTTTTCAAAAACAGATTGCGGAGCCACGACAGACACCGCATTTAAAACCATTTTATACCGAAATAAAACTGCAACATCTGAAGACAGTTTTTTCATTTCAGCGATTGCAGTTTCTTGTTCTAAATTAATTTGTTTCAATTGATCTTGATCAACTGTGCGAATACCACCAACCATTTTTGCCGTTGATAATAATGCCGGAGTTTTCAATTTCACAACAGCCATAAATTGCGTCGTATTTTGCGGACGCGTGCTGATAATTTTTGAAGCGTCAGCAATCAAAGGAATCGTATTTAATTTTGTCTCGGACTTAGTACAACCAGAAAAACTGATGACCACCGAAGCCGTTAAAACAAGTTGCGATAAATGAACCAAAGAGTTTGTGATTTTTTTCATGAATTCCCCCGAATTGAAAAAGCTCTGTATAACTAAAAATTTCGTAAATAATAAAGTTGGTGAAAACTAGCTTAAAATAACAACAACGTCACCAAATTAAGCCAAAAAGACACCAGCTGAACTGTAATCAATCCTGAGATTCAATTTTCGGACCAACGCTGAAAAAAATTTATGCGGACGCTATTGATTCTGGTCAACGGGGCGACAGAGATTTTTGGCAATTGCCCCCTTTGACTTGATCAGAAGCATTTCGATTGATTTAATTGTCTTATGAAAAAAAGTTTTGTTTACATATCTGTGATTTTTATTTGTTCATTTTGTTTTGCGGATTCTAGAAATCCTTACGCACCAATGCCTTTGTTTATATCAAGCTCATCATCATACGTAACGTCATACCCAACAATAGATGGCCCAACAGAAACTACAGACTCGTACAAGAAATCTGGCAAGGAAAATTCAAAACTAAAAAAATATGACAATGCTGTAAATAAACTTCAGAATTTGATTCAACTTAAACGCACAGCAATTAATTTTATCGAAACGAATTCTACGAATTTACTCAAAGAAATTGCTCGCGGCGAAGGTGCGTCTTTAGATACACTGGCCGACTTACTTCAGTGTGATACAAATAATTTTGAACTATTTTTAAAGAATAATTATGCGCTCGTCGCAAGTCATGCATGCCGTTTGAACGAAACACAATTACATAATAGATGTTTTGTAAAAAAAGAAAAATCAATAGACTCAAGATACTACAGAGAACAGATGACTTCACTTCAGGATAATTTATCTAGCATCACGAATTTACAGCAAGCCTTTGAATATGTACGCGCCAAAGATATATTTTTTGAGACGGCAACCAATCCAGACGTAAATGATTTCATGCTTAATGTTTTAACATTAAATAATTTATCCCAAAAAAAATTCTATTCACACAGTTCAAGACAATTACAAAACAGCGTTGTATCAATTTGTAAGTTTTATTTTTCCACTGAAGATGAGTACATGTACAGATATCTGCCACAGAGCTGCGACAAAAACAATTCAACTACTGATTGCAACGAGGATATAAAACAACACAAATTAGATATCGTTGATTACATCGAAAAACAATACCCAACGGAAGACTAAATGTTAAAAATAATTTCACCAATCGCGTTTATTATTATTTCTGGCTGTGCGATAAACCCACCAGGTCAAGTTGGCGTTCCGATTCTTGCGTATCAAAGTGTTGGCGATGGCGTGTACCGCGGAGCAACCCCTCGCGAAGAAGGACTTCAGTATTTAAAATCACAGAATTTTAAAACGATCTTAAATTTAGATAACGATGAGGTCACAAATCAATTTGAACAAAACTTTTCTGATCATCATGGAATTAATGAAATTCAAATTCCTTTATCAGGATTTTTTAAACCGGATGATACAGATATCGATCGCGCATTGGCTGTATTGGCTGATAAAAATTTGCGACCTATTTACGTTCACTGCCAACACGGGCACGATCGCACCGGTTTAATTATCGGTTTGTATCGCACTGAAGTTTTAAAATGGGATAAACAAACTGCTTACGATGAAATGTTGAAACTGGGTTTTCATAAAATTTTATGGCCACTGGATGAATATTTTGAAAAACGAACATCAAATTTGATAAAATAGAAAAATAATCTTCAAAACCATTAAAGTTATCATCAAAAACCTACGAAAACGCATGTACTTACTATGTGTCATCCGGATACCGTCCTTTCTCGGACGGCAGATGCACTAAAGGCTAATTCTGTAAAACAAAAATATATAGCACAGAATTAGCTTTTACATTTTGTAGGCCAAACTTAAATTTAAAATTTATTTATAATTCTGAAAAACCAAACACACACCGTTTGTGACTTTGACTTCCAACTCGACAGACAATGATTCATTCAAGGCGCCTTGCCAACCCTGTTCAAATTTTTTATTGATCAATGGCCACTTTAATTTTTCACAATTCACTATAACATTTGAATTTTCTGTAAAAAAAGAAATTTGCTGTCGCGGAAATGATTTTATTTCTTTCTGGTGGCGCACAGAAATAAATTTTCCGTGGTCTGTGTGAACTTCAATATCTGCATGTTTTGCAAAATCAAAAAATAAATAAAAATTCGACATTTGATGATCTTCACGCCCACCAGAGGTTCCCAGAAAAATTATTTTTTCATATTTTTTTTCAACAGCATAATTAAATGCCTTGGTCAGATCATTTGAATTTTGATCTTTAATTTGAACCAGTTTGTCGGAGAATTTAATTTTCATTTCACCAGAAATAGAGTCTAAATCACCGATGATTGTCGTGGGCAAAAGTTTCGTGTTTTTTATTAATGAATCAACAGCGCCATCGCAACAAATAATGTCGACTTCAGAATTTAAAATATTTAACGGAATTTCATGTGTCGGAAACTGACCGTTGGCTAATATAACAACGGTCTTTGAATTCATATATTAAAGGTAATCACCTTTGCGGATTTTTTCTAAAATGATTTT
>JAYTMM010000341.1:0-2545 GCA_043728555.1 Pseudobdellovibrionaceae bacterium | reverse complement strand
TTGATGCAAGAATCGATTTTAAAATCCTATGATCAGGGTGATTTGGTGATTGTGCATTTTTGGGCATCTTGGTGTGCACCGTGCGTGAATGAAATTCCTGAGATCATTCAGTTTATGAAAAAAAATCGAACAGACAGCAAGGGTGAAAGTAAGAAAATTCAGTTTATTGCAGTCAATTTAGATTCTGATACCGAAGACATTCAAAAATTTTTAAAAAGTTTTCCTGAGCTAGATCATGAGCCTTTCGTCAGAATTTGGGACAAAAATAATTTATTATCAAAATATTATGACGTTGATAAATTGCCTGCCTCGGTTTTTTTGCAAAAAGATAAGCCGTTTCGCAAGACGAACGGTGCTGTGGATTGGTTGCAGTTTTAAAGTTAATTAAGTGTTCGCCAAAATTTATAACGATTGGTTTTAGAGCAGAGCTTTGTACCAGCGTTCGATTTCTAATTCATTTTCGAGAAGATGAAATGTATTCACAGAATCTTGGCGCATAGTCTGTGGTTGGATTTGCAGATACGGAAAATTATTTGTGTCAAAAGTTTCGTAGGTTGTTTCGTAATCTATTTTGAAAATACTTTTTGCTAAATTGGGCATGTTCACGCATTGAGTGTAAGCATAGTAAAATGCAGCGGGTGAAGTGTAAAACGGAGTCGTTTTCTGTTCAGTTTCTTTTGTGAAGCCTCGTTTGACAGCGACTAAAAGACTTTTGATGGCCGCAAGTTCATCGACGCGCTTAATATAAATTGTTGTAAGACTTAAAGTCTGAAGCCGGTTTTGAATTTCATTGTTAAAGATTATGTGTTCGTAAAAAACTTTGAAAGCACATTCGGGTTCTGCTTCGATTTTATCAAAAATATAATTGATGTAATTTTTGACCCAAGGTTTTTTTGAAATTACAAAAAGAGGATCAGGATCTAAGTAGGATCCCAATTCATAGCTTTCGGGATTAACTATATGCAAATTGAAGATTTCGCCCAAATTATTTTTAAAACAGCTAAGGACTTGTGTTGATCTTGATCTGGGATGGGCGAGGACCATTGTGGGCATGACTTTAAAAACCTAATTTCTTTTTCAATTCTTCGGCGGCTTTTTGGGCTTCGTTTTGTAATTTGTTTTTGGCTTGATTTTCGGCGTCTTTTTTTGCGACGTTCATGCGGTCTTCGGCCAATTTTTTCTGGGTATCTAATTGTGATTGCGCTTTTGCGACTTCGCCTGTGAATTTGGTTTTTAAGCCGTTGACTTGATCGTCGATATCTTTTTTAATTTTACCGATTTCACCGTCAATTTTGGCTTTGATCTGCGCATTCACTTCATCGATTTTTTTCTGCAATAAGCTGCTGAATGCTTTTTGTAATTTGTCGCCAAGGCTAGATGAAATATCCATGTTTAAGTCTTTCAATTCGCCGTGTGCAGAGGCTTTTAAATCAAAATCTGTGATGCTTGCGAAAGTTTGTTTGAGTATGTCTTGAACGACGGGTTCTTTTGCTGAGGTTTCGAAACTGACGTTTTTAAAAGTATTCAAAAATTTGATGTCGTAATTTTTAAAGCCGACTGTTTTTCCCTCGACAGATAAGCTGTTATTGGCTTTTGAAATTTGTATGGCTCCATCGGCAGAATTGAGAAGCTCTAATTTTTCAAGTTGGTAATTCGCGATAGCAACATCAAAATCAACTTCGGGCTGGGTTTTGATATTATTAAATACGGCGTTGGCTTTGATGCCTGTGACATTTTTAGATTTGAAGTCGCCGGTGATATTTAACGTTGTCGGTTTTCCGATTTGACGTTGGTTGGACGTGATATTTTTAATTGTTCCGTTGATATCGCCGTAATCGGTTTGTGCATTCGAACGTGAACTGATTTTTACAGTTTGAATCCAAAACATTGGATAGCCTTTTAAAACGGGGAATTCATACGTCACACCTTTTTCACGAGAGTGCGGTTGGATTGTGTCGTCGTCGATTTTTTTTTCGTCTTTTTTACCGTCTAGCATGCGCGAGTATTTAGGTGGTAAATATTTTTGTGCCATGGCTTTGTAGCGATCTAATTTTTGCGTGTACGGAGTTAGATATTGCATAAATAAAGATTTTGCGAATTGGCCGGCGTCAAGTTTTGGAATTTTGAAGTGGGTTTTGATTTGATCGATGTCGATTTTAATTTGCTTTTCTAAATTTTTGTAATCGGCATCAACTGATTTTAAATCGTCCGTTAAATTATTTTTTGTGGTATCGACAATTTTGACTTTGCCATCAACATCGGATTTTAATGAATTGAACTGATCTATTGCTGTTTTTAATTCGTCAGGAGATTTAAAATCTTTGTATTTAATGGCGTCAAAACGAATTTTAAATGCGTTTAGATCTTTTTCATTCGGCAGTGTTTTAATTTTCTGATCCCATTCAGTTTGTTTTCCAGACCATTTGGTTTTCATGTCTTCGGCCATTTTTTTAGAGACAAGAGTGCCTTCAAGATTTTTTAATTGAGCATTAATATCACCTGATTTTAAAAAATTTGCGACATCGCCTAGAACATTATTTTCATA
>JAYTMM010000340.1:0-2082 GCA_043728555.1 Pseudobdellovibrionaceae bacterium | reverse complement strand
AGGGCTCTATTTTTATCAGCTAAAAACCCTAAATATCCCGGTGCACCCAAAGTTTTGTAATCTTTGGTAATCACTTTTTGAGTTTCATCAAAATTATTTTGATTATAAATTAAAAATTCAGGAAACGATAACAAATGTGCTGTTCTAATTTTCTCTGGTAAAAGTTTTACTTTTTTTAACTTAATTTCTAAATCTGGATCATTCGGCTTAATCACGTAAGCATTTACAAATGATCTTGCAATCCGAGTTACTAATTTGTCTGCGCCATCAATATCTTTTGCTGTTTTTGGATTATGAAAATCAAAATCTGCGGCCGTTAATTTTTTTCCAATTTTTAATCGCTTATCTAAATATTCATTCAACGAATTAAACGGAACGGCAGGGCCCGCATTATAGCTGGCTAAGGAAATGGCTTCGATCAGCGCATTCATATTTACATCTACAAGACCCAGCTTTGCCAGTTTACCTTGAATATCATTATTTTCAAAACGACGTTTGGCCGTACTTGTATTTAAACGATTCAACATCGTCATGTAAAAAATATTTTTTGTTGGATTTTCCGGAGCAGCAATCAGACCGCAGCGCTCATAAGATCCCGACCCTGTCTGCGCCAGTAGCGTTTTATATTTTAACATTCTTGCGCACGCAGGTTTTGTTACCGCATTGGCTTCAACTTCTTGCATAAAACTGTCATAATGATTGTTCACTTCTTCGATCGCACTGATCGTCAACTGACCAACACCCGCATCCAGACCTGTACCTAAAGTATTAATCAACATTCCGCTTTCGTTTGATAATTTAGGTAA
The DNA here is from genome assembly GCA_043728555.1 of Pseudobdellovibrionaceae bacterium. Lineage (GTDB taxonomy): Bacteria > Bdellovibrionota > Bdellovibrionia > Bdellovibrionales > Bdellovibrionaceae > Pseudobdellovibrio. Next base: position 1,276 of record JAYTMM010000340.1, on the reverse strand, counting down.
CAAACTTTTTGGATTTACACCCAAACAACTTGTGATATCAACAAATGAATTATAAGTCGCATTCACTAACGCTTTTGAAATACAAGGTTTTGGCGCACTTCGAACGGGCTGCCCTTTGGCGCCCTTCGGACAAGATCCACGCGTTGAATCTGGCAACTGAAATTGCTTCATTACATGAATGATACATTTTTTTGGAATTGATGGATCGTCGGCTCTGTCTTGAATCAACTCTGCAACCAAGGGACTCTTTTTTAAATTGGCATCTACTGTTAATCTTTTTTGCAAGCCACATGCTTTTTCATCATCGTAATTTATATCCGGAGCCACTGCTGCAATTTGCATAAAATCTTGCAGATCTTTTTTTTCACCGTAACTTTGACTCATCATCTGCTCATACAAATCAACATCTGCAGGATTTGTCACATAAGGCTCATCTGATTTTTTTTGCAAATCCTGTTCCGATAATTGCAATTCACGTAATAAATCTGAATCTTTGATCTGATTTAATTCAGCAACAACTGCAGCATTCGGCAAAGCATTACCAAATTCATCGAATGCAATAGCTGTTCCGTCGTCGTCAACTTGTGGCATACTGTTCGAAGAATATTGCGCTTCGTTTAAAACATTTTTTGTTAAATATTTCGGATCATTTAATTCAGATTGAAACGACAATGACCACGCTAAAAAACCAAAGCTTGCGCAAAACAAAAAATAAAACGGCGATTTAAAAAAAGCTGACATAAATAATCACTCCTATCGAATGACTAACTATCGTCAGATTTTTGTTTTCAAAATAGATGACCTTGGTCTGGTTTTATATCCAACAACTTTTTACATCACGTTCGACAGCCGTTTCTTTAGCTAATTCATACCCCGCATCTAAATGTCGGAATACACCCATGGCTGGATCTGTTGTTAATGCACGTTGAATTCTACGACCTGCGGCTTCAGTGCCATCGGCAACGATGACTTGACCACTGTGTTGTGAATATCCCATTCCAACACCACCACCGTGGTGTAACGAAACCCATGTTGATCCGCTGGCAACTAAAGCCATCGCAGATAACATTGGCCAATCACTGACAGCATCACTGCCGTCAAGCATGGCTTCAGTTTCACGATTGGGGCTAGCAACACTGCCACAATCCAAATGATCGCGCCCAATCACAATCGGAGCTTTGACTTTTTTATCACGAACAAGTTGATTAAATAATTCACCGGCTAAGGCACGCTCACCATATTCAAGCCAACAAATTCGCGCAGGCAATCCTTGAAA
>JAYTMM010000339.1:0-5495 GCA_043728555.1 Pseudobdellovibrionaceae bacterium | reverse complement strand
TCGTATCAGTTTCGACCAGATTAAAATAATTCACGTCAGACATTTTAGGATATCTTTCACAGTTTTCAATTCAAAACCCTGATCTGTTTTTTCGCCCAGATCGATATTTAGTTCTTCATTCATTTTTACGGCCAGTTCGACCAATAGTATTGAATCAAAACGCAAATCTTTTTTAAGATCTAAATCTTCTGTGATCGCAATACGAACAGGGCTTAATTCTGAAATAATTTTAAAAACGACAGCTTGCATTTATTTTTTACCATTTAATATTTTATCAAAATGTTTTTGCGCAGACTGAACTTTCATTGTTTCAACGTGCGCCAAACCTGCGGGAACGCGCACGTGCTCTAAAGCATCATAAAGTTTTTTATTATATATTTTCTTTGTCATGCGAAATGGAATCTCGGGATATTCATTTAATTTTTGGATCCATTTTTCGCCGACACTCAATAAATCTGTGTCTGGGCAAAGCACATTGAAATATTTCTTAGCAAGCGCTGTTTCGGCGTTCATCATCGAACAACCAACAACGTCTTCAAGCATTTGTCCGTGGCCAAAATATGTTTCTAAAATAGTGGCTCCAAGTGGGCATGCGACACCATTTTTTAATTCAGGCATTGAAATTTGCGCGCGTGCTGTAGCGATTCTGTAATCGGTCATCAACGCTACCTGCAAACCTTGGCCAATAGCATAATGATCAATCAATGAAATGACGGGTTTTGTAATATTTAATAGGGCTTGGTACAAATCAATAATTTCGTACAGATATAATTTTGTTTCTTCGGTTTCTTTTAATTTTGAAACATCGTTAAAATCTCCGCCTGAACAAAAGGAACGGTTCAGTCCGCCAGTTAAGACCACAGATTTGATTTTGGGATCAGCCTCTATCTGTGAAGCTAAGCGTATAATTTCAACGGTCAGACGTCTTGAAAATGGATTGGTTTCTTTTTCGTGATTAAATTCAATCCACAAAGTCTGATTTTTTAATTCAGTTAAATATACACCAGGTTGACTTAAATAGGAGTTATTCATGAATCAAATTATATGCGTAAGATTTATGTGCTGAGTACTAAAATACCAATGACGCGCTAGGAAGCAAATCAATCAATTTGTGAACTGTACTGAGTTCTGTATGATTGCAGTATGTCATTACAGATTACGCAATATCCAAAATTAATTATTCAACAGCGTCGTGAATTTGCAGAGCTATTTGGTTTTGAAACACGCAACAAATATGAAATTTGCGACGAGAACAAAAATGTCATTGGTTTTTGCGCTGAACAAAACAAAGGTTTTTTTGGTTTTTTGTTGCGACAAATTTTTGGTCACTGGCGCAGTTTTGAATTACATTTTTTTGATCACAACAGGACTGAATTTATGAAAACGAATCACCCCTTCAGATTCTTTTTTCAAGAATTTTCAGTTTTAAACTCAGACAATCAACTGATCGGTCGTATCGAACAACGCTTTGGAATTTTTAAGAAAAAATTTGATGTTTATGATGCCAGAGAGTGCTTAATCTTCCGAATGCGCTCAGGATTTTTTAGTTTCTGGACATTTCCATTTGAAAATATTCTTGGACAGGAACGTGCTTGCGTTCAAAAAAAATGGTCGGGTTTTTTAACTGAAATGTTTTTAGATGCTGATAATTTTTTAATTGATTACAAGGATTCAACGCTTTCTGAATCCGAACGGAAACTGATTTTAGCAGCCAGCGTATTTACTGATCTGCAGTATTTTGAAAAAAAAGCAAATCTCGATGACTGACAATCTGTTTACACAAAATGTGAATCCTGATTTATTGCCATTGGCCGAACGTTCACGACCCAAATCAATGAAAGAAATCATTGGCCAAAAACATTTTTTATCTGAAAAATCCGGTGTTTATAAATTATTAAAAAACAATCATCTATTAAACTTAATTTTTTGGGGCCCGCCAGGTACTGGCAAAACCAGCCTTGCCATGAGTCTGGCACATTCATCGAACGCGCACTGGATTCAAATGAATGCAGTCGATGCAGGGGTCAAAGATTTAAAATTGGCCTGCGAAACAGGACGTAATTTAAAACTTGAACGTTCACAAAAAACGTTATTATTTGTCGACGAGATTCATCGATTTAATAAATCACAACAGGATGTCTTGTTGCCGTACGTTGAGCGGGGTGATATTTATTTGATTGGTGCAACGACAGAATTGCCCAGTTATGAATTAAATAAAGCGTTACTCAGCCGTTGTCAGGTCGTTGAATTTAAAAAACTATCTGATTCCGAACTCAAAGAAATTTTTATTCAAACGTGTCAGAAAAATAATATCGATATAGAAAAAATAATCGATACAGAAGCTCAAAATATTTTAATTTCTCATGCAGACGGTGATGCTCGAAAACTATTAAATATTTTGGATCTTATTTTTAAGCTCTATAATGTTCCCGATGAAGAAAATTTATTTCCATTATCATTGAATGCTCTTGAAGATCTCATGGGGAAAAAATTAATTTCATATGATAAAAAATCAGATCAACATTATGATTGTATTTCTGCATTTATAAAAGCAATGCGCGGATCTGATCCTGATGCCGCCTTGTATTACTGCGCGCGCATGTTGGTGGGCGGTGAAGATCCTGTTTTTATTGCCAGACGAATGATTATATTTGCCAGCGAAGATATCGGCAATGCTGAACCGCGCGCGTTGCCATTGGCGATCGCGTGTTTACAAGCCGTCGAAGCGATCGGAATGCCCGAATGCCGAATTAATTTAGGCCATGTGATTACGTTTTTGGCCAGCTCGCCAAAATCAAATCGTGCCTATTTGGCAATAAACCAAGCGATCAGTTATGTCGAACGAACGGGATCGCCAGATTTACCACGAATTTTAAAATCGTCACAAAAAAATCAAGGCTATCTGTACCCACATGATTTTGAAAAAGGCTTTGTTGACCAAAATTACTGGCCCGAAAGCATTTCACGTGAAAAATTTTATGAACCCAAAAATATAGGCGCAGAAAAAAATATTTCTGAATATTTAAATTGGTTGAGAAAATAAAGTATTAATTTTTTTCCACATATCTGATTCAGGCGCATGAAAAATCATTTTTTGATCTGTGTATGGATGATAAAATTCAAGCCGTTTGGCTTTTAAACACAAACGTTCGATACCTAATTCGTCTCTGAAAAAGCGATTATGATGTGAATCGCCATGTGTGCGGTCACCCAGTACAGGGTGCGCAACGCGATTCATGTGGCGTCTGATTTGGTGCCAGCGTCCGGTTTTTAATTCAATATCTAACAAACTGTATCTGGCTGTCTGAAATTTTGAATTAATAGCCTTGGGCAGTTCAATTTTTTCAATCGTAGAATACAGCGTTTTACATTCCTGAATATTATTTGATGAATCAGATTCTAAAGGTAAATTAATTTCACCAAAGGATTCTTTGAACCAACCGCGAACAACAGCGGCATAATATTTTTGAATTTTGCCATCACGCATTTGAATATTTAAAATCGAATTTGTTGGGTTATTTTTTCCGAAAATAAGAATTCCTTCGGTTGAAAAATCCAATCTATGAATGGGGTTGGCTAAAATTTTATGTTCATCCAAAAGCCAATGAATACAGGTGTGGCGACCAACTGCTTTTCGAGCAATACGATCTTCGGGCGGATGAACGTACATATGTGAAGGTTTAAATAAAATCAGTAAATCAGTATCTTCGAATAAAATTTGCGGAGCTTCTGTTGGCAGCGGTATCATCGAAATTTATTTTATTTTTTTTATCAAGTCAGATAATTTTTGCGACTGCAAATATTTACCAAGGGCCTTATCTGCGCCTTCAGAAATTGCCGTCATCATTTGGTGCATCGAACAGCTTGTTGGACAGTCTTTGTGTACTGGTTTTTCGCTGTGTGAAATTGTCTCTGATAATTCAAGGGCAATATAGATATCATTTAGTGTAATGTCGTTGGGATCTTTGGCAAGGCTTACGCCGCCAGATTTGCCACGTGTTGTTTGTATCAGACCGGCTTGAGTCAATGAACAAATCAGTCTTCGGATAACAACAGCGTTTGTATTTGCGCTGGCTGCAAGCTGTTCTGAATTCATTTGCAAGCTGATGTCTGATGTTTTTTTGTTTTTCAACAAAGCCAATGATGTCATCACATGAACTGCGTTCGCAAATTGACGATTAACCATGTGAATTGAAATCCCAAATAATAACCATACTTAAATTGTATCAGAAATAATTACAATTGACAAATTCTTATAATGTATCTATGATTGATACAAATAAACCAACACTAACTCACAAAAGGAAGTATCAATGAAGAAAATTGCAGTTATATATCACAGTGGTTACGGTCACACGGCTTTTTTCGCGAACAAAGTAGCGGAAGGTGCCGCGGCTACCAAAAAAGTTGAAGTCGAAGTTTTGACTGTTGAACAGGCTACGGCTCGTATGGATACTTTAGGTCAGTTCGATGGAATGATTTGGGGATCTCCGACCTATATGGGTAATGTTTCTGGTCCATTTAAAACTTTTATGGATGCTTCAGGTTCTGTATGGATGAAGCAAGGTTGGTCAGGAAAATGGGCCGCTGGATTTACAGTTTCAGGTTCTCCAAGTGGTGATAAGCAATCAACATTGATTTCGTTAACTGTGTTGGCAGCTCAACACGGTATGTTTTGGATGCCATTAATGATGACTAATGAAACTTATGCTGGAGTTAAACCGGATGATGCTGTTAACAGACTTGGAAGCTCATTAGGTGCGATGGCTCAAGCCGGTCAAGTTGCTCCCGAAGTTGCTTTTGCGCCTGGAGATTTAAAAACAGCGACTTTATTTGGTGCGAAATTCGCCGAAACTGTAGCTACAAAATCGTAATATTTATTTAAAGACCTAAAGCCATATTCAGCGCAGAATTCTGAACAGAATCTCTGCCTGAATTTAATGTATCAAGGTCAATCAGTGAACCATCCGAGTGCTGACATAAAGTTTTAAAGTTAACATCCTCAGAAATCACAACTTGAACTTCGTTGCCTTTGCATTTTTTTTCGCGCTGAGCATAGCTGATTAATGATTCTGAAGTTTGATTTTGCGCCAAATAGACCAAATCAAGTGCGCCAACATAAGAATTTCCAATTTTGCATAAACCAACTTGATCAGTGGCTAAATCGACTGATAAAAATTCACCGTTTTTTTGGTGACAGATGCGAATCTGTGGATTGCTAATGGCCATTAAATTCATAGAAAAAAATAATAAAAACACAGTCGTTAATGATTTCAAAAAATCTCCAATCGGTATCGTTTGACACAATGTACCATGGACGAGGGTAAAACTTCAAGTCATCATTTCTATATGAACAAAAAAGAAATTTCGTGGTGCATGTATGACTGGGCGAACAGTGTTTTTTTTACAACCGTCGTAGCTGGATTTTTCCCAGTTTTCTTTAAACAATACTGGAACACCGAATCTTCAGTTGCAATCAGTACAGAGCGTTTGGG
>JAYTMM010000338.1:0-1967 GCA_043728555.1 Pseudobdellovibrionaceae bacterium | reverse complement strand
CATGGCGCTGGTAAAATGGCTGTTGAATATTGTATTCGTGTTTTAGAAACCGAAGCAAATTCCAGTACAGATAATCCGTTGGTATTTGCAGATGCTGGAAAAATTTTATCGTGTGGAAATTTCCACGGGATGCCAGTGGCACATGCGATGGATTTCGCAGCGATTGCAATTTCGTCATTGGCCAGTATTTCACATGAACGAATTTCAAAATTTATTTCGACACAAATGAGCGACCTTCCTCCGTTTCTGGCTCCCAATGGGGGGTTGAATTCGGGTCACATGATTGTTCAAGTCGCCAGTGCCAGTCTGGTCAGTGAAAATAAAATTCTGGCTCATCCGGCCAGTGTGGATTCAATGCCGACGTCGGCTGAAAAAGAAGATCACGTTTCAATGGGAACAATTGCAGCCCGAAAATTTTCACAAATTGTTAAAAATGCACAAAATGTTTTTGCCATGGAAATTTTAGCCGCAACACAGGCTTTGGATATGATTAAACCTTTGAAACCCACAGACGGAGTTTTAGTGGCGTTTGATTGTGTTCGGTCGGTTGTGCCATTTGCCAATGTTGACCGAATTTTCGCAAAAGATGTTTCAAAAATTTTAGAACTGATTAAAAATCAAAACATTGTAAATGCTGTTGAAAATAAAATTGGAAATTTAGAGGTTTAATTATGTCCACATCACAGTCCCGCGTCGTTCGCGCACCCACAGGTACAACATTAACTTGTAAAGGCTGGTTGCAAGAAGCCGCTTACAGAATGTTACAAAATAATTTAGATCCCAATGTTGCAGAAAATCCCAAAGATCTTGTGGTGTATGGTGGCATCGGTAAAGCCGCCAGAAATTGGGAATGTTTTGATAAATTATTATTTGCTCTGAAAAATTTAGAAAATGATGAAACACTTTTGGTTCAATCCGGAAAACCGATCGGCATTTTAAAAACGCACGAAGATGCTCCTCGAGTTTTAATTGCGAATTCAAATTTAGTTCCGAAATGGGCGAACTGGGAACATTTTCATGAACTGGATAAAAAAGGTTTAATGATGTATGGGCAAATGACTGCAGGGTCGTGGATTTATATCGGCACACAAGGAATTGTTCAGGGAACCTACGAAACTTTTGTTGAATGTGGTCGCCAACATTTCGGTGGTGATTTAGCAGGAAAAATTATTTTAACTGCGGGATTGGGCGGTATGGGTGGAGCACAACCCTTGGCCGGTGTTTTTGCAGGAGCCACAGTTTTAGCGATTGAAATTGATCCGATCAGTATTGAAAAAAGATTAAAAACAAAATACGTCGACGAAGCCACTGAAAATTTAGACGATGCGATCGCGCGAGTTCGCAAATATGCCGCAAACAAAGAAGCAAAATCTGTGGCGCTATTGGGAAATGCCGCAACCCTCATTCATCAAATGTTAAAATTAAATTTTATTCCTGATATTTTAACGGACCAAACCTCTGCACATGATCCATTGGTCGGATATATCCCTGAAAATTATTCGGTCGAAACTGCTGCTGTTTTGAGAGCTGAAAACCAAAAAGAATATTTAGCAGCAGCTTATAAATCAATGGCGAATCATGTTTTAGGTATGCTTGAAATGAAAAAACGCGGAGCCATTGTTTTTGATTACGGAAATAATTTGCGCGCGCGTGCTGAAGAGGCCGGTGTTTCCAATGCTTTTGATTATCCGGGTTTTGTTCCAGCGTATATTCGCCCCTTATTTTGCAAAGGCAGCGGACCGTTTCGTTGGGTGGCGCTTTCGGGTGACGCCGAAGATATTCGAGTCACTGACGAGGCGATATTAAAATTATTTCCGCATAAAAAAGATTTACATCGTTGGATCAAAATGGCGGGTGAGCGAATTGCGTTTCAAGGATTGCCTGCGCGAATTTGTTGGCTTGAATATGGTGAGCGTGCCTTAGCCGGTGAATTATTTAATCAACTTGTTCGTGATAAAAAAGTCAAA
>JAYTMM010000337.1:0-4326 GCA_043728555.1 Pseudobdellovibrionaceae bacterium | reverse complement strand
CGTTAATCGCACAAACCCATATGGCGATTTTCAACAAGTGTCGAGCTGGTGGCGATGATAGTGCTTGTCGTTATGTGCAGTTGTCGAAAGAAAAAGCCGATGCGAAAGAAAAGTGTGGCCTAGTTTTTAAAAACAATAAAGCCTGTGAAGCAGTTAAAAGTTTGGAAATTGAACTAGGTAAAATTTTATCAGAAAGCCCTGATTTAAAAACAGCAGAGGCTGACGTAGGTGATGAAAAAATTCAAATGGCGAAACCAGATAAGAAATTTAGAAAGCCAGCCAGCGAAGAGGCCGTGGACGACGGCGATTGTGATAATTGTGGCTAGTCTGTTATTCAACGCCTGATGAGGGCGCTAGCATTGACTGAAAATGCAAACAACTGTCGGTTTTAATTTTAAATTGCAAATTTAAAATGCGTTCGTTGTTTTTGGTGAATTCTAAATACAGATCATTCGCAGAACCTTCGTCGTATTTGGGTTCGGTGATTTCAAAATTGGTGTTTAATAATTTTTCTAAATTCTTATGAAGATTAATTTGTGTTTCGGGGCATGTCACATCGGCTTCGATAAAACCTTGATAGACCACGTCATCGTTTGCCACCATAGACTTTAAAACATCAAATTTTTTATTTTTTAAGTCAGTCAGCAAACTTTTCAAATCTGCAGTTTTTAAACATTTGAAATTTCTGGTTTCCGTATAATTTTCAATGTGCGCAGCTAAAACAGATTTTGAATCACACGTAATTGGACCCATATAAACATCCCAATCAAACGTATCATTGGTTTTTTTTAAAAATTCAGCGGCTTTGGAATTACTGGCATCAATCTTTGAATAACAATCTGCGATCGCCAATGATAAATCGCCATAATTACCCTCCGACCCAGCGGTTTCTTTATCGGCCTCTGCTATGTAATAAACATTTAAACAGTTTGCTGCATTTTTTAAAAACTCGGCCTCTTTGTCGGCGCAGTTTTTTTCTTCGAATATTTTTTTTGCGGATTCTTGGCATGTCAACTGAACGGCGGATGAAATTTCAGCAGCGCCCTGAAATGATTCTTGCGAGGTTAAGCCATTCGGTAAATCGATTGTTTTTTTTCTAAAGAAATAAAACAGCACTGAAGTTAATATAGCGCCAACCACCAAGGCGATGATCGCTTTTTTGGTGGCCGAGGCATTCATTTTTCTGTCTTCTTGAAATTGATCGTTAGCCATTCATGCTCTTTAAAAATTCAGCGTTAGTTTTTGTGCGCTCAAGCTTATCCATCAAAAATTCCATCGCATCAACAACGTTCATTGGTGCTAAAACTTTTCTTAAAATCCACAAACGACTTAAATCACCCTTATCAATTAATAAATCTTCTTTGCGGGTTCCGGATTTATTAATATCCATACAAGGGAAAATTCGTTTTTCCATAAGTTTTCGGTCCAATTGAATTTCTGAATTTCCAGTTCCTTTGAATTCTTCAAAAATAACTTCATCCATACGTGAACCCGTATCAATTAAGGCTGTCGCGATAATTGTTAATGACCCACCCTCTTCGATATTTCGAGCGGCACCGAAAAAACGTTTTGGTTTATGAAGTGCATTTGAATCTACACCGCCCGATAAAATTTTACCTGACGGAGGCACAACTGTATTATACGCGCGCGCCAATCGCGTGATAGAATCTAATAAAATAACAACGTCATGTTTGTGTTCCACTAGTCGCTTTGCTTTTTCTAAAACCATTTCGGCGATTTGAACGTGACGAGTTGGTGGTTCATCGAACGTTGAGCTGACAACTTCGCCTTTTACAGTGCGTTGCATGTCAGTAACTTCTTCGGGACGTTCATCGATCAGTAAAACAATTAATTTTACTTCGGGGTGATTTGTTGAAATTGCATTTGCAATATTTTGCAATAAAACAGTTTTACCCGTTTTTGGTGGAGCAACGATAAGACCGCGCTGACCTTTACCAATCGGAGACATTAAATCTGCAATTCGCGTTGTCATTTCAGACGGATTATTTTCAAGCTTTAATATTTTATTCGGGTAAAGCGGCGTTAAGTTATCAAATAAAATTTTATCTTTGCTGGATTCTGGTGAATCGTAATTTAAAGAATCAACTTTAATTAAAGCAAAATAACGTTCGCCTTCTTTGGGGATACGAACAGTTCCTGTGACGAAATCACCTGTGCGCAAACCAAATTTGCGCATTTGTGATGGAGAAACATAAATATCATCAGGGCCTGGTAAATAATTGTAATCTGGCGAGCGTAAAAATCCGTAACCATCTGGTAAAATTTCAAGAACGCCCGAGCCAAAAATATCGCCCAGTTTGGCGCCGCGTTTTAAAATTTCAAACACCATGTCTTGTCGGCGCATACCGGCCGCATTTTCGATTTTTAATTTTGCCGCAAGATCTGTTAAAACTTGGATGTTTTTTGATTTTAAATCTTTTGAATTCAGCCAGCTTTTTTCTTCCTCAGATAAATTAATATCTGCTAAGTCGATATCAGATTCGGCTTGATGTTGTTGAATTGGCGGTTGCTGTTGTTGATCATTTTCTTCACGATTTCGATCGCGAAAATCATTGCGCTGATTGTTGTTGTACCGATTTTGATTATTGTTATTATTATTATTTTGTCTGTGATTATTGTTGTTACGGTTTTGATTATTGTTGTGACCGCCGCCACCACCGCTGTTATTTTGTGCGCCGAAATTACGATATTGTTTTCGAGGCTGATCAGAATTTTGTTGGTTCTGATTATTGTGTTGGTGCACAGGTCTGGGTGTTGATTGTTGGGCTGATTGTTGCTGTGGCGCCATTTGCTGTGTTGCATTTGTTGCGACAGGCGGAGTTGCTGCGACTTGCGGAGCAGCTTCGTTCGTCTTTGCGGCTTCTGCGTTGGGTTGTTGTGTTTGTGCAGGCGCAGCGGATTCTGTTTTAACTTGTGCTTCGGGTTTCGAAGCTTCAGATGTATTTTCAGGTGCAGCGGTTTTTTTTACGCGTTTTTTTGTTGGTTCAACAACAACTTCTTTTTTTGCCAAGTGAGAGACTCCTGTTATGATTTTTTGGATTTTTTAAATAAAAAATAGGGTTATTTGGGGTTTCGTTAGTTTGAGTTTGATTTGTATTTTTTGATCGGTCCCGCGAAGGGCACAAGATACCTATTCAATATGGCGCTGGGTCAATTTGTTGTCAATTGAAATATGAATCCAAGCGAATAATCAAAAATAGCCAATATAAACAAGTGCTTAGTGTATTTTTTGATACATATTAAACTTTTGCAGCACAACTGCCGATACGTCATTAGAACCCCAAAAGGAGTAACCAATTGGAAACACATTTATCACCAGCACCTAGAACACCGTTACATTTGAGCGTTTCGTTTCGGCGAAGCTATGCACGAATAGACGCAATGGGAAATTTAAAAAACATCAGTTTATCTGGCGCATTTTTAGAAATTTCGGAACATGATTTGCGCGTCGATGAAAAAATTAATTTAACTTTCATCGTTGCTCAGCGCGAGAGAAAAATTACCGCACAAATAGTTTGGAAAAATTCTTTAGGCGCGGGACTTCGTTTTATGCCGCAAAACAATCGCGACGTGCAGATTGTTGACGATCTTATTTATTACGTTGAAACCAAACGGATGGGTCATCGTGAAATTTTAGGCGGCATTTTGGACGGCATCTTAAAAAAGGCGTCTTAAGGTTAGAAATTAGATTTTAAATTTTACAAATAAAAAAGCCGGTTTTTTGAACCGGCTTTTTTATTTTTTATTTTTAATTGTAAACTATGTTCCTACGTTTGTTTCGGACATCGAAGCCATTTCAACTTCTTTTTTCTTTTTGTTTCTGCGAATTAAAGCAAATGCCAGCAATCCGCATAATACAACAGCTCCGCCCAGCATCATCGTTGTGTCTGAGCTCATTCCTTCGCCGGCTTGTTCTTCTTCCATATTCGGAGAGACAACTTTTTTCTTTGGTGCAACCGGAGCTGCAGCAACTTCTGCGGGCGGCGGAGGCGGTGGAAGTTCAGCTTGTGGAGCGGCAACAGCCGCGGATTCAGCACCCATATCTGGTGCCGGTGGAGGCGGTGGAAGTTCAGCTTGTGCAGGCGGCGGTGTTGCGTTTCGCGCTAACTGATCAGCTGGTGGCGCTTGCATATCTGGTGCTGGTGGAGGCGGCGGAAGCTCAGTCTGCGGTTGCGCGGGAGGAGCCGCATTTTGCATGTCGTTTCTTGCAATCGGTTGGCTTGGCAATTGACTTGTTGATTCAATCACTTGAGCGCCACCTTTTGGCATGTCAGTATTTGCGGCCATCGTCGGAACAACTGCTGA
>JAYTMM010000336.1:0-4417 GCA_043728555.1 Pseudobdellovibrionaceae bacterium | reverse complement strand
AATCACTCAAGGCAATGCTTCGTCATCTACTATCGTTAGTGAAAATTCAGCAACGTTAGGAAATGAATCACAAATATTGCAAGAAATTTCAAAAAATTTATCTTTGCTGATCTATGGTAACGAGCAACAGATGAAACAAAAAAGTAAACCTTCAGTAAAAATAATTCCAATGACCCCATTAGCAAATAGATTTAAAAAGGTCAGCTGATCGGGGCTCACTAGAAAAATATGGTAAATTAAATCACTTCTTAAGGATCAATCACAGTTTGTGTATTTTGCAAACTATTTTGCAAAGTCACATCTTCTGACGGAGCTGGGATATTTTCGCGGATATTATTTACGACTGTGTTGTCGGTCGCAACAGATCCTGTATCCTCAGAAATTGATTTTTCATCAAATGGCAAAAAGGCTTGCGGTTTATAATTATCTATTGTTGCTTTGCCGCCGTTATTTTTAATCAGTGAACTGACAAAATTTTTAATTTGTTGGTAATCGCCAGTCGTGGCCGTAGCGTGAAAATAAATCAAATTGTCTTGCGTCAGCACCGCACCTGCCAAAGATACAGATTGGCTGATGGTGCCAGTCTTTGCGACCAATGCGCCTGTTGTTAAATTGCTTGAATAAATTTGCGTAACAGTGCTGTCGGAGTCAGTATCAAGACCTGTGACGGGTAAGATATATCGTAAACCAAAATTTTGTGCAGCGGCAGCTTTGAATAATTTTTTATTGACCTCAACAACGGTATTGCAAGTCGCTGAATTATAAGTTTTTACACCGTTAACAATTGTGGGATAACCCGAACCATTTACGAAATTAAATTCATTCGCATCGGCACCAATTGATTTTGATAAGTAATCTGAAAATTTTTGTGTTCTGGCCAAACGTTCATAAATTTTATCGGCAGCGAAATTATTTGAATTGCGATTCATTTCTTTCAGTACGCGGTGTAATTCGCTGGATCGTAACATAAATGAACCCGTTGTTTCATCTTTGTTAAATTGGCTCATTGATGTGGCGTGAATGTCATGAATAGTTAAATTTACAGATGTGGGCAATTTTAATTTTACTAAACTTTGGGTTTGGTTTAAAAATGATCTGTAATTTGTTTTTAAATTTGTCACATCAGCACGCAATTGCTGCATGATTTCGGTTTCAGATTGTGTTCCATTTTTGTGTGCTAAATCTTTGTTGTCACGAATGATCGAACCGTATTCAAAATTTTCATCATAGGTTAAGTTGTCGATTTTTGTGATGCCACGTTTATTTAATGCTGTGATCAAAAAATAAAACATCGTACGATCAAAATACGGAAACACCGACCCGCGCAAATGCACATCATAAGATCCGCTATTTAATTTTGTCAGATAAACCTGCGTCGGGTAACGGTAGGTCGCACCCAATTTTTCAAGGGCCCAAAGTGAGGTGAAAACTTTCGAAACTGATGCAATCGGAAATTGCGAATGCATGTTGCTTGAGCCAGTTACTGCGCCGTCAGTGCCTTCGCTGGAACATTGAGTGATCATTTTACCAAACGATGTCGTTGTTAATATTGAACTGGCCAGTAACGTTAAAAGAAGTTTTTTTGTTTTCATATGCGGGCAATATACGCGATTTGGTACATTGTTTTCAACTGTAGTGTTTTAGACGATGTGACGAATTTTGCTGTCGAACTTTTTGACGTCCTCGTGTAACTGAATCGAATAAATCCAAAAAGTACAAAAATTGTTATTAAAAAAACCGTTCAATCAAATTTTTTGAATAACGTGTCGTTAATTCAACGGTTGAAAAATTCATAATTTCACCAGCAATCAATGTTTGATTTTCGCCTTGAATCCCTTCAAGAACATCATAGACATTTCGCTGCAAATTGGCTGTTTCAAAGTGTGGAAAATATTTCCAACATTTTGTTTCACGAATTTTACCCAGTTGATAATTTTTTTGATTCAAGTCACTATAGATTGTTTTCTGAATCAGTTCAGTATCGTTCGGTGAATCTGATAAAACATAAAATATGGCGATATTGTGTTTTTCCCATCGTTTTAACCAGCACAGCGGATGATGTTGTCTGGCGTGACTGTAATTCGCAGGTAAAAAACCAGTCGATGGAAAATTTTTAGGTGTTTCGATGGCAAACGTATAATAGTAATAATTTTTAATTTGGCTAAAAATATTTTTTTCTGTTTTTGTGGAATCTAAAAATTTCAGACTGGTATCCAGCGGTGATGTGTTGATTAAAAATTTAAATTCTTCAATGTGTGGATTATTTTTAATTTGAATAGAAACTATTTCGCGATCACGATCACGAATAATTTTTTCAACCGGAGAATTTAATCGAATGTCCATATTTTTTGCGACTTTTTCCCATAACGTTTGGTACCCCGCCGTGACCATTCGTAAATTTGATGATTGCTGAATTAATGAAGTAACCAGTTTACTTTCATAATATTTGATCGCATAGGCCGCGGGGACTTCGTTTGTATAGCCGTAACCAAAGGGTGTGAATGTAAAACCAAAAAATGATTCTAATGTTTTTGGTGCTATACTATTTTTTTGCAACCATTCAGAAAATGGAACCATCAATGATGGATCTAAATACCGAAAGCCCGGATTAAAAATATTTTCAAAGGGCCTCGTTTTTATTTTCTGCAGATACTGTGCGGCTACGCCTAACAGCGCGGCTTTATCGAGATTACTGCTTGTATGAAATTTAGATATTTCGGAATCTAAAATAACTGCCGCGTCTTGGCCTTGTAATAAACCTAAATCAACATTAAATTTTTCGGCCAATTGAATGACTTCGGTGTATGACGATGTCGTAAACACCGCGCCCATATCATAGACCTGGCCATCGATATGTACAGAATTACATTTGCCACCGATTCGACTGCGTTCTTCAAAAACAACAACGTTTGTATAACCTTTTTCGCGCAAATAGTACGCCGCTGAAATTCCGGCGGCACCCGCGCCGACAATTGCAATGCGATCTGTTTTCAAAGCTGTAAAAATAAAATTATTAATACTGTTGGGTGAGCGGTCTGTATTTTTTAATAAATTTGCACAACCCGCCAAAGTTGAAGTTGCACCCAATGCAGAAATTGCAGCGCCGGCAGATAAAAGTGCTTCGATTAATTTTCGACGATCTTCGTTCATAGTATTTTCTTTCTGATCCAAAGCATTTCAAACACCATATATAAAACCATAGACACTGTCAGGCCGACACCTTTTAAAATAGCCCAAGCTTCGGTTGACCAATAAAGTGCCGCATAGGTTGCCAGTAATGAATGAAATAAAAAGAAAAATGATATTCGAAGCGTAATGCCGCTCATCGCATTTTTTAAAAAATCGGGTGCTGTTGGGTTTTGTTTTTCAATCATCAATTTCATGAATGGTTTTTTCATGATCCAGCTGAACAATAAAAAAATGAAAAAACCGAATTCAAAAATTGCAGGCTGCAATTTAAACCAAATGCCTTCGGTTGAAACTAATGAAATTGCACCAAGGCCAATTAATAATCCGTTACCGATCCAAGTGATTGTTTGAACTTTTTTGTATTTGAATAATTCAAAAACTATTTCACCAAAGCCAAAAACCATACCGGCAATCAAACCAGCAATGACACCATATTTTTCTTCGATCACAGTGAACGCGATCACGGGCAGCAAGCCACCGAAAAATAAACCCAACGCTTGCGATTTGGCAGTTGGAGTCGTGGTTTGAATTATTTTTTCAGATTTAGTTTGCAAAATGAATCGCCTGACCTGAATTTTTGATTAGAATTTCTGATTCGCGCATGCAAACTTTGCCATTTAAAATTGTCATCACTGGCCAGCCGCAGACTTTCATTCCCGTAAATGGAGACCATCCAACCTTGCTTTGTAACCAACTGGTTTTAATTTCTTCGGTGCGGTTCATATCGACGATCGTCAAATCCGCATCAAAACCAATTTCAATGCGGCCTTTGTTTTTCACACCAAAAATTCGTCGCGGATTTTCAGTCGTCATTTGTACAAACTGTTTCAGTGATAAATTATTTTTATTCACATGATCTAACATAATTGGAATCAATGTTTGCACACCGGGAATGCCGCTGGGTGATTGCGGGTAAGGTTTATTTTTTTCTTCGATCGTGTGTGGGGCATGATCTGAACCTATGACATCAACAGTTCCATCATGCATGGCGCGCCACAAAAATTCCATATGACGTTGGTCTCGAATCGGAGGATTTTGTTGAGCATACGTCCCTAAGCGTTCGTAGCATTCAGGTGCTGACAAAGTTAAATACTGCGGAAGCATTTCAACGGTTGCGATGTCTTTGTGGTTTTTTAAAAATTGCATTTCTTCTGTGGATGAAACATGTAAAATATGTACTGGCCTGTTAAATTCTTTGGCAAAGGCGATTGATTTTTTTGTTGAGATC
>JAYTMM010000335.1:0-8441 GCA_043728555.1 Pseudobdellovibrionaceae bacterium | reverse complement strand
TTGATCAACGAAGATACCGGTGGCGTCTTAGTGATGAAAGTAAACGAACGATCCTGATACACAGTGATAATGATCGGCACGATGGAGTCTCCATCTTTTTGCGTGCGAGCATTAAACTGCTTACAGAATTCCATAATGTTTACCCCATGCTGTCCAAGTGCCGGTCCAACGGGTGGAGCTGGATTAGCTTTCCCTGCCGGTATTTGCAATTTGATCATGCCTGTAACTTTTTTTGCCATATGTGATCCCACTTTTGCATAGCACTCATTTTTTTAAATGAGTGCGGGTTTTTTACTTCTCTAAGCCCCTATGACTTAAAGAATTTTTTTTATAAATATAAAAACTACGTACTTTTTGAAACCTGAGAAAAATCAAGCTCAACAGGTGTTGGTCTGCCAAAAATACTGACCAATACTTTAACTTTTGCTTTTTCTTCGTTAATGTCCTCAACCGTTCCATTGAAATTATTAAATGGTCCGTCAACAACAGTAACTTGCTCACCAACTGAAAAATTAATTTTTGATCTTGGCTTCTCAGATAAACCCGTCATCTGCTGAGTCACACGCAATACTTCAGCCTCTGGAACTTCTGGAGGACGAGTTTTTGCACCACCAACAAAACCGCTGACTTTTGAAGTGCTTTTAATTAAATGCCAAGACTGATCATTCAAAAACATATTAATAAAAATATAACCCGGAAAAAACTTACGAGACTTTGTCGTTTTTTGACCTTTAACTAATTCAACAACATTTTCTGCTGGAATTAAAACTTCTCCAAAATACTGTTCCATCTTGTGCATACGAATACGTTCTTCGATCGCAGCCTTTGCAGAGTTTTCAGTTCCCGATTGAACGTTAACGATGTACCATTTTTTTATCACGACAGGCGCCGTAGAAACTGGCGCCGACATTTCTGTTGATGAATCATTTGATTCGCTATTTTGATTGTCTTCAGAATTATTTATCATAATTTCATCCGCCCGTTATTTAATAAGTTGATTTAAAACAAAACCCGAAAACAAATCGAACACGCTAATAATAATTGAAGAAATAAAAACCATCACGATCACAACAATTGTCATTCCACGAGTATCTTTAACTGATGGCCAAACTACTTTTTTAATTTCTGCGATCACTTCATCAGCCCAAGTTAGAAATTGTTTATTAAATTGCAAAGTTGCAAATAAGACTAATGCAACAACAACTGGTAATCCATGCTTGAACCAATCATAATTCATCGCTTGCGCGATGATACCGAAAGCCCCTGATAAGGCGCGAAGCAAAGTCGACAAAGTAAAACCAATTAAAATTGAAAAAGCCACTACACACAGTGTGACAATTTTAGAATTGTTCGAGGTATTTAAATTTGAATTAATGGCGTTCATGATGTCCTTTTCTTTGAAAGATAAAATTAATAAAAATAATTTATGTGAATTTTTGTGATAAAAAAAATTGGCAGGACAGGAGGGATTCGAACCCACGACCTAGCGATTTGGAGTCGCTCGCTCTACCGCTGGAGCTACTGTCCTTCACCGTTAATTTTTATCACTTTAAACACAAGACGCAAAATATAACCCTAAAATAGCAAAAGGGACAACAATTATGTTGCCCCTTTTTCATTTTTGGCTTGATTTTTGATGAATTAAATTTGCAACTAATTAATCAAAAATATTTGCTTATCAGCTAAGCAACTACTCAAGAATTTGAGTAACAACACCAGAACCAACAGTACGACCACCCTCGCGGATAGCAAAACGTAATGATTGTTCCATAGCGATTGGCGCGATTAACTCAACGTTAATTTCGATTTTATCACCAGGCATAACCATTTCAGTTCCTGCAGCAAGAGTAACAACACCTGTTACGTCAGTTGTACGGAAATAAAATTGAGGACGATAATTTGTAAAGAATGGAGTATGACGTCCACCTTCTTCTTTAGTAAGGATATATGCTTCACCTTTGAATTTTTTGTGCGGCTTAACTGTTCCTGGCTTAGCCAAAACTTGGCCACGCTCAACATCTTCTTTTTTAGTACCACGCAATAAAACACCACAGTTATCGCCAGCTTGACCTTCGTCTAACAATTTACGGAACATTTCGATTCCAGTAACAGTTGTTTTTTGAGTTGGACGGATACCGATGATTTCGATCTCGTCGTTTACTTTTACGATTCCACGCTCAACACGACCAGTAACAACAGTACCACGACCAGAGATCGAAAATACGTCCTCAACAGGCATTAAAAAAGTTTTATCGATAGCACGTGCCGGTTGCGGAATTGATTCATCACAAGCCTTCATTAATGCCATAATAGAAGGGCGTCCCAATTCAGAAGTATCACCTTCTAAACCTAATTTAGCCGAACCCTTTACGATTGGAATTGTGTCACCTGGAAAATCGTACTTAGTTAAAAGTTCGCGAATTTCCATTTCAACAAGTTCTAATAATTCTTTATCGTCAACCATGTCACATTTGTTCATAAAAACAACAAGTGATGGAACACCAACCTGACGAGCAAGTAAGATATGTTCGCGAGTTTGCGGCATAGGACCGTCAGCAGCAGAAACAACCAAGATTGCTCCATCCATCTGAGCAGCACCAGTGATCATGTTCTTAACATAATCGGCGTGTCCCGGACAATCAACGTGTGCGTAGTGACGAGCATCAGTTTCGTATTCAACGTGAGTTGTAGAAATAGTAATACCACGTGCTTTTTCTTCAGGTGACTTATCGATTTGATCGTAAGACATCGCTTGCGCTTTACCTAAAGTTGCTAAAGACGTAGTGATAGCAGCTGTTAAAGTTGTTTTACCGTGATCGACGTGTCCGATAGTTCCGATATTACAATGTGGCTTTGCTCTGTTAAATTTCTCTTTAGACATTTTGTCCTCCTGCAGAGATTTGTTAATTTATTTACTTAAAAAGTAATTCTTAATGTTAAACTCAAAAAACTTTGATCAACTTTCCCTCTAAAAATGATTTCTCATTTTTATCTGGAGCCCGTGATCGGAGCCGAACCGACGACCTCACCCTTACCAAGGGTGTGCTCTACCACTGAGCTACACGGGCCTGATAAAAAAGCCCTTTGGTCTTAAAACACTTGGAGCGGGGAACGGGTCTCGAACCCGCAACCCTCTGCTTGGAAGGCAGATACTCTAGCCAATTGAGCTACCCCCGCTCAAACCTTTGCGACTGTATATCTATCTTCTGTTCAAAGATAAAAGTTGGTGGACAGGGAAGGTTTCGAACCTTCGTAAGCCGAAGCTAGCAGATTTACAGTCTGCCCCCTTTAACCACTCGGGCACCTATCCAACAGGTAAGCTTTAATTTCTTAAAGATACACACTCGCAAAAATTTGGAGCTGGAGATGGGACTCGAACCCGCAACCTGCTGATTACAAATCAGCTGCTCTACCAATTGAGCTACGCCAGCATAGCCTAAAAAACAAAAAACGTTTTATCTCAAAAAATAAAACCGCTTAAATAAATTTTAGTAACTTGAAATTTCTACTGGATTTGCCGAATCAGGTCAAACTCATTTTTTAAAAAAATAAAAAAAGAGTCGTGCACATCTATTGAACAGCTTCTCGAAAACCTGCAAGGTCCAGTTTTTTCTGCGAAAAGAGCAACTTTATATCGCAATTACCTCTGAAAAAATAATTGGACTACAAACCAGATTAAAATTGATTCAGACTGAAAATATAAAAAAGGAATCCAAATGAAGCCATTTTCATTATTTTCAATTTCAATTTTAACGCTATTAACCACGACTTTGTTTTCATGTTCAAGCCCGTCCGCTCGTGAAAACAGATTGGATGTTAGACCTGGCGTCGACGGAGTCCACCGCGTTGTCATCATCACAAAAAATCAAATCGAAGGTTCCCGCGAAGCTCTGAATCAGGCTGATCAGTACTGTAAAGAAATAAAAAAATCGGCGTATTTTTTCAATAGCGCACCCCACGAAGAAGCTGCAGCAAAACCAAAAACATCATCACAAATAACACCTGCAAAAAAGATTGCAGCCGACGATGCCGAAGCCGAAAAAACTTTGACTGTCGATATGTTATTTAAATGTTTGTGATTATCTAAGCGCTAGCCAAAAAGATTTTAGTTTTATTTTATCTTCGTCAGTTACAGAATTCAGCTGCCAAACCAAAGCTACAGAGCGGCCATGAACAAAGCCCGCTATGACGTAACGATATGGAATTTTTGCACTGCGGTCGTTATCTTTTAAAAGTATTTCGCAGCTTTGCCCCGTCGAAGTTTTGAATAAATTTATTTTCTTTTCAACCTTTAAACCTGTTTCAGATTCTGAACCAAATATTTTATCTGTGTAGCTTCCGCATAGCGCCTGATCGATACTGATTTTTTGTTCGTTATTAAAAACATAAATATCAGCCTGTGCCAATTGACGTTCGGATTCTTTTGTCTGAATCAAGATTCCAAAATAGTCTTTGATCTTTCCGATGTCAGAAAATGCAATTTCATTTTTACTGTAAATCGCAATGTCGTCCTTAGATTTAAATATTTGGTTTTGTTCGGCGGATAAAGCAACTCCGCAAATTAGCAATAAAATTCCAACTGAAAATAATTTTATGATTTTATGAAAACAGATCATTGATTTCCTCCGGCTGATGATGATGAATTACTTTTAGTTTTCGCAGATGCGCTGGCGCGCTCGGAAACCGCAGTATCCAGACTGGTAAAGTCTTTTAAATTCATTGTTTCTATATCGAAGCCTTTGATACTGATTTTTTTAGGCCCTAACAAAGTAGCTTCTTGCGCTGGACCTTTTGTGAACTCAAGCTTCAGTTTCGCATCATCAAGACAAACCCTAACTTTGTTTTCATTTGACGTTGTAATTTTAAAATCACCAATCATCGTCGCCGCATTCACATAAAATTTAATAACACCGTTCACAAAAGACAAGCTAACGGCGACTTTACCTTTGATCATAGATTCACCGCCCAAATACAGAGGCAATTTTTGCAAAATTAGCGGTACTTTATTGGATGCCAAAATTTCTTTGTATTCGGTTTCCGTGCTGAAGCATATTTCATTTTTAGCCTGCGCATTTGCAATTTGAGTAGAATTTGAAATTAATAATGCTGACAGTAAAATAAAAAATTTGGGGTTATGCATCTGTTCATCGTATCACAAGAGTACATATAATTATATAAATCCGTAGCCACCAGACCCTGTAAGCTGGACTTTGGTTTTAATCCATTTTTCGCCCACCTGCAGTGTGTATCATTTTGATACACTAAAATTCTTTCAACAAAGTTTTTAGCGCAGGATTTAAAAATTTTCTTTCTTGTGTCAGCAAAAAAATATTTTCAAAAACATTGAAAAGCGACCCAATTTCAAAAATTTGATGGTTTTGTATTTCATTTTTCATCGAAACCTCTGTTGCCGCAACCAAGCCCAAGCCCTTTAAGGCCAATTGTTTTTTTAAAGCCATGTCTTGGCTTTCAGCGACGACATCGACATCAATAGCTCGTAATTTAAACCAATGATCTAAATCTGATCGCAATTGACTGTCGTAATTGGGCAGAATCATTTTTTGTTTTTTCAAACTGTCTGGAAAATTTTTCTTTAATGTTTTAAATGCAGCCGCACCGTATATTTTAATTTCATTTTTCTGCACTAAAAAATGGGAGTTTTTTTTATTGCTTTTGGCCATTGGCAAATGATTTGTAACCACAACGTCAATATCATGAACTTCTAATTGTCGCATTAAATGATTTAAATCGCCTTCAATGAATGACATTTGAATATTATTTTTTTTAAATCCAGCCTGTGCAAATTCGACCAAAAATTCTTTGGGAATTGCATCCAAAGCACCAATTTGTAATTTTATTTTATCCGGCACTGCTCGATCATTCAGGGTATCGACCATTTCGGATCCCAGTTTGAAAATTTCTTGCGCATATTCAAGCGCAATTTTTCCTTGTTCAGTCAGAATTAATTTTTTATGTTGGCGATCAAATAATTTAACGTTCAGATAATCTTCAAATTGCTTTAACTGCGCGCTAAGTGTTGGCTGACCCAAACGCAATTTTTCTGCGGCCCGCGAAACGCTTTGTTCTTCGGCGATTGTTTTAAAATAAAACAGATGATGATAATTGATCCACATATTTAGCCTTTCCGAAAAATGAACTGATCTAAAAATAGCATCGTTTTAAACAATATCAACTGATGTTATTATGCATTAGATTAACAGTGCATTTTTCCGATAAGTTAACATCATATATTATAACAAGAAAAGGATGTTATCAGATGGATTATGTATTTATGGGTAAAGAATTATGGATGTGGTTGGTATTTTTGGGCGTAGTGATTAGCTTGTTGGTTTTGGACCTTGGGGTATTACACAAAAAAAACAAAGAAATCGGCGTTCGCGAAAGTTTATTAATGAGCGTGTTTTATATTTCGATGGGATTACTTTTTGGCGGATGGATTTGGTATTCATTGGGTGAGACCAGCGCCAAAGAATATGTGACTGGATTTTTGGTCGAAAAAACATTGGCATTGGATAATATATTTTTAATTTCTTTGATTTTTTCGTTTTTCGCAATTCCAAAAAAATACCAGCATCGTGTTTTATTCTGGGGCATCTTGGGTGTAATCATTTTACGAGCTATCATGATTGGTTTAGGCGCAACTTTAGTGGAACAGTTCAGCTGGGTCATGTATGTGTTTGCTGTTTTTTTAATTATCACTGGAATAAAAATGTTTTTCATGGTCGATTCACAGCCTGATATTGCAAACAATCCTGTTTTAAAATTAATGAAAAAATATTTGCGGATCACGACAGATCTTCATAAGGAAAATTTCACCGTAAAAAAATTAAACCCTATCACTGGGAAAATACAAATGTGGTTCACGCCGCTATTTGCAGCTCTGGTTTTGATTGAAATTATCGATTTGATTTTCGCTGTCGACAGCGTGCCCGCGATTTTCACAATCACCAAAGATCCGTACATTGTTTACACAAGTAATATCTTTGCAATATTGGGATTGCGGGCCTTATATTTCGCACTGGATGCCGTGATTCATAAATTCAAATATTTAAAATACGCGTTGGCTTTCGTGTTGGTATTTATTGGATCAAAAGTATTTATCGCAGATTTATTTGGTCTTGAAAAATTTCCAGCCAGCATTTCCTTGGGTGTGACGTTTGGATTAATTTTAGGTGGCGTATTATTTTCGCTGTATATGACCAGACGTGAAACACATCTAGTCTCAAAATAAATTATTTTATAATTTATTTCTTCCACTGCCTTTTTGTTTCAGCGATAGCCAACGCAGTTGCAACGGAGACGTTGTAGCTGGCGCCATCGCTGACTTGTGGAATCGAGACTAATTCATCACATGATTTTTCTGTGGTGCCGCGCAGGCCTTTGTCTTCGGCGCCCATGACCCAGACGACTTTGTTTGGGATTTTCATTTCATAAATTGTTTTTTCGGCTTTATGAGACAATCCAAAAACCCAGAAGCCATCTTCTTTTAATTTTTTAAATGGATCAGAAAAATTATTAATTTGTGCGATCGGAACATGTTCGACGCCACCACAAGCGACTTTGTGAACTGTCGCAGTCAAACCAACAGCGCGATCTTCCGGAGTAATGATTCCGTTCACACCCATCAGCCAACTGGTTCGCATAATTGCGCCCAAATTGTGTGGGTCTTCGACGCCATCCAGTGCCAAAATTAAACTGTTCACAGGCCACCCTGCTGTTTCATAATTTAACGTAGGCGTTGCGTCTGAAAAAGCCACCGCACCTTGGTGCGAATGACATACTTTTTGTAATTCCAAATCTGATTTTTCTTCGAACGGAATATTTAAGTTTTGTAAAACTTCGACAAGTGTTCGCAAATCCGATGACGATGACCAATTTTTTTGAATTAAAAAATGCTTAATTGATTTTGCGCGAACTCGAATTAATTCATTGATCGCATGCGTTCCTGCGACTTGGCGCCAGTGCTTTGGAAAAGTTTGCGCCTTGGCATTTTGATTCGAATTTTGTGGCCGCACCAAAGTTCTGGCGATGGCTTTGTAATCTGGTTTTTTAGAAAAACCTTTAGACTTGTCCACATGTTTGTCTTTGAAGTTCGATTTATTTGTACTTTTAGAGAAATTTTTTGCCATTTGAGTCAACCCGCCACTTACCGTTTATTTTTAAAATTTGAATACACATTTTATAGGTGATGTTTCAGCTTTTGACAAATGGATTGGATTTCTAATCTCTTAATCTTCGATTTTCGGATGTAAATATTCATCAGTTAAAGACGTATTCGAGCTGAGTCGGGTCTTTGACTTGAAAATATCAGTCTTTATGAATTACGGATTTCACTATAGTCGCTAATAATCATATTAGAACTGACCCTGGCTCAACGTTTGAATTGTTCGTGAGCTATGAACAATCAAGATGAAATTAAA
>JAYTMM010000334.1:0-2977 GCA_043728555.1 Pseudobdellovibrionaceae bacterium | reverse complement strand
TTGTGTTCTTTGCATTCGAAGCTTGAAACGAAGCACCTGCAGACCATTTGCCGTATTCAACGATAACTTGACCTTTTGAAGTGTAACCAAATCCATGATAATAATCAAAATCACCTAGCGTGCGAACCAAGTTCTGTGGGGCAGTCGAAGATTTATATTCTTCGATGTTAAATGATTTTATCATGTATGAATCACCCCAAAAATCTAACGTAGACGTGATTTTAAAACCTTTGTAATAATTTGTAATTTGAGCAGTGGCTCCAGCGATATGCGTAATTCCCATAAAATCATTATGAAAATTTGTTTCTGTATTTCTGATTTCAAGCGCTGCAGAGGGGCCAACAAAAAATTTATAACCATTCAGTTCGCCAGATGCAGATTCGGTGATCTGTTTTTGATGATAAGCCGCGACGACAACTTTGGCGAACAGTTTATAATTCGAAATAATTTCACTCATAGGTGCTTCAAAATTTAATGTTGTGCTGGTGACATCTTTTGAAAAGCCACTGTTTGATCCTGCAGAATCCCAATTATCAATCAGTACAGTTTCGTTTTTAAGACCAACTATTTTTTCAGATTTGCCATTTGAATAACGTACGGTACCCATTTCGATTTCAAATTTACCTGAGATATCAGAGTCCTCTGTCGAATATAAATCACCGTTGACACCGGCAAAAAATGCTTTGTTGATCGAGTTAGCTACGCGCTTAGGTTGACTCCATAATTGACCTAAAGAACTTTTTAACCAAGCGGGTCCTTTTTTTAATAAATAGCGACCCATCTGGTGTGCAGCTTCACCTAAAATGGCTCCACCATGGGCTGTAAAAATTTGATCGTTGATTGAAAACACTTCGCGATATTCAATAATACCTTCCCAGATAGTCGAGCCTGCAACAGCGCACAGATAACTTTGTAATGCTGACAAGCCAGAACCACGACATTCAGCATAATATGAAAAACCTGCCAATGAATGATTAAAATTGGTTTTAATTGAGTTATCATCAAATCGAACCATTGAACCCAGTCGAATTTTATTTTTTAGTACTTCTGTAAAATTTGAATAATCGTAATCAGGAACATTGTTTGATAAATTATGATAACCGTACCAGCCAAATGACAAGGTGGCCGCTAAAAGCGTACCTGCCATTAAATACTGTCTCGTTTCTTTACTCCAGTCAGGATTATTAATTAAAAGTTTATAATTTTCTTCGTGCGTTCTGGTTGCGGGATTAATTTTTTTATTTTCTAAGGCTAAATCCACAAAAGCATCACGAATTAAATTCATATGTGTTAATGCAAATTTTGATTCTTGCAGTCGATTTTCTAAAACGGCATTAAATTGCGGATTGTCTTCGATCAGCCAACCTGTTTTATTTGCAATGTTTGTGTCAGTTTGTTGTAAATTAGTGATCGTTACACGAATAAATCCAGATAATTCACGTGCAAAATCAAGTTGAAATTTTGCATTTAATTCAGATTTTTTTTGATCATCAGCGTGATCGCTGTCTGACATCGATTTAAAACAATGTACTTGATAAGATCCATAAGTTTTTAAAAAAGATTCAGCCGTTGTATCGCAAAATTTTTCAGCCCAATTCTGAAACATGACTGAATTGTGTTTGACGTTGATAATAACGTTGTCGTTCGTAGGGTTGCTAGGGCTTGAAATTGGTGTATTGACGTAGTTTTTAAAGTTTTTTGGTAGGGTCAGATTAAGAGGTTTGTTTTGTGCAAAAACGAAGATTGGTAAAGTTATTAAGACCAAAATATTTTTTAAGATCATAAAAACCCCATTTCGATAAAAGAGTAATTACAAATCTTGTGCTGGATCAGATGAACGATATTGATTTTGATTGTATCAATATTAGACCATTAAGAATTGGATTTATCATTTGTCAAAGTCGTAGACACTGAGTCGGCTCATTATGAGAACAGCAATAGCGTAACACTTCATCAGAACACCGCTTCATTTCGTAAATTTGTATTATTTCAATTGAAACCTAATTTTTATTTTTCTAAAACTATACGCTATGGCTAAGGCACCTGCAGGCGAATTAACACCGCTAATGAAACAATATTGGGATATTAAATCTTTACACGAAGATAAGATTCTATTTTTTCGAATGGGTGATTTTTTTGAATTGTTTTACGCGGACGCGACAACGGCAGCACCACTTTTGGGAATTACTTTAACTCAAAGAAATAAAAAATCTGAAGATCAAACACCGATGTGCGGAATGCCACACCATTCGGTTGCGAACCCAATTAATAAATTATTGTCCCTAGGACACAAAATTGCGATCTGCGATCAAGTCGAAGACCCAAAATTAGCAAAGGGTTTGGTTAAGCGTGCTGTCACACGAATTCTGACTCCGGGGATGGTTTTTGATCCAGACAATTTGGATGCGTCAATGGCAAATTACATGTGTGCCATTGACGATAAATCCATCAGTTTTGTTGATACAAGTACAGGTGAAAGCTTTTATTTCTTAAGTGATATATTATCCGAAAAAATAAATTTGATTCAAATTATGCCTGTTGTTGAAATTGTAACCGCCAATAATTTCATGGGGGATTTAAATTCAGAAACATTAATCACAAAACATAACGCACAAATTGAAAAATCAGACTTACCGTATTCTGCGCAAAATTTATTAAATTATATCAATACATTAACGGATCAAAATATTTCAGTGCTATTAAGGCCATTTGAGAAAAAAAATTTTTCACACAGATTACAAATCAGTTCAAATACAATCAGACACCTTGAAATTTTTTCGACGTACAAGGGTTCTGATGTTGGGACATTGTTTCAAATCGTCAATAAAACAAAGACATCTGCGGGGGCCCGTTTATTACGACAAAACTTATTATTTCCTCTGCGTAATGAAACTGAAATTAACAATAGACTGGATCAAATTGATAAATTCAGAAATCATCTCTTTGAATTAAAAAAAACACGAGAAGTCTTGGGCTC
>JAYTMM010000333.1:0-7780 GCA_043728555.1 Pseudobdellovibrionaceae bacterium | reverse complement strand
GGCTAAATAGCGTTTATAATGGCTTTAAGCGCTGATTTGCACTTAAAGACTGGACAAAGCGGGGCCACATCCCTTAAGGTACACGAACAATTACCTGTCGCGGGGTGGAGCAGCCCGGTAGCTCGTCGGGCTCATAACCCGAAGGTCGTAGGTTCAAATCCTGCCCCCGCAACCAATTTTTCTTATTCAGTTTTAATTTTACAGTGAAAATAGGATATTTTATATGTCTTTATTTTTAGATCCAAACTTACAAAAAATAATCGATCAATTAAAATTAGAATTTCAACCAGTTCGTTTGTTGTTGTACGGATCGCGATCAAATAATACACACAGGGCTCGAGATTTCGCTTGGCTGATTTAAAACGAATGACTGAAATGTGGTTTGCAAGAAGCGACAGCGATTTAAAAACAGCGCAGGTACTTTTGGAAGCAACGACTGAGCATTTTGAATCTATCGTTTTTCATTGCCAGCAATCTGCATAAAAAGCAATTAACGCTTATTTGGCGTTTTATAAAATTTGATTCACAAAAACACATGATATAAAAAAACTATTAGACCTGATCGAAATCAAAGATTCAGTATTGGCAAACGCTCTGCGTAGTGCAGAAAGCTTAACTATTTATGCGACGGCATATCGATACCCCGAAGAAATTGAAACACCAGCACCACTATCAAAATTGATTGTTGAAAATATTTATAAATTAACCAGAATGGTTTCGGAGACTATCAAGCTTCAGTTTTAGAGCTAAGAGCTAATTCCCATTGCGTCTGCAGGCAAACATTATAGACACAGGTCTAGTTAACAGAAAATTGTATGAATCAAATTCACAAAAATCCAGCGTAAGATTGTCATTCGTTTGCAGATTTACTAGCATCAGTGGGTCATCGAAATTAATTCCAAAATTCAATAAAAAATAATTTGATCAATCCGGAGGATCGAAATGATAACATTTGGGTGGAGTGATTACGATCCACTTGAAGGGTCAGCAACTTCAATTGATCCTCTGCGGTCACTGGCAAATTCTGTTGTTTTGGGAAATTTAGTTTTTCCGGGAACGTCCGGGCGGGTGTGGCGTATTCGGTACTTATCTGCGCTTTGTTTTTTGATGAAATGTGCAAATCTAAAGCGGGGCGAAACATTTCAAGAAAATTATAAAAAATTTAGAAAATTTGAAAACGCATTTATTTTGGCGTTAAATGAACTTAAAAAAAGAAAAAATTCAGAACATGATTTTCAAAGAATTATCGGTCTTGAAAAAGCAGAACAACTGGTCAGAAGTAATACCAGATCAATTTCAATTATCGGCGACATATTATCAAATCAAGTGAATCTGGGGCCATTGGGTGTACACACAGTGTTACTTCGAGAGCTTGATCTGGTTGAAAGCGAGCGGGAACTGATTTTATTGCCGTCGGGTGAATTGCTAGCAAATTATTATGAAAAATCAATTGGTATAAATAGCGAATTATTTATCGAGAAGATTTCAAATAATCGAATTCAAACACTCAGGCCAGAAGATTTTGAAACCATCACAGAATCTTTGTTATTTGAATTTAAAACAAAAACTAAAAATTTAGAATTAGAAACAATCCAGAAAAAAATATTTTCAAATGATATCAGAAAACAATTATTTACTGATATATTATCCATAGGTAAAAAAGCATTCACGGCTAATGAATCACAATTGATTGATTATTTAGTTCATTTGAAATCACCGCTGATTCGTCGTTATAAATTAATCAGGGCTTATGATGTGTTTCAGCGAATTTTAAAATATCATTTTGATGTCATTAGGAACGTTCCTAAAGAAAAAATTCAATTTCAGCTCAAAGGTGACAAAAGAATTAGTGAATCATATTCTGAGATCAAAAATATTTTAACAACTGCCATTCGTGATTTAGTTGATTCAATTGACGGATATTTAATTGAAAACGAAGACAGTGATGATGTTTTAATCGAAATTAAAAAATTTGCCGAAGAAGTTTCAACATTTAATGAATATATCGAATTTACAGATTTCTTAGTCGAGTTTCATGAAAAACATCAAAAAGAAAAAGGCAAAGCGCCGTGGGTTCGAAAATACGCCGAAGGTCGATTTGAAATCGCCCCGTCATATATAATGAATGAAGAATTAACAACATTCAAAGAATCTATGAAATCAAATATTCACAGTTACCGACTTTCAAATTGTTTAAAAATGATTGTTGATATGGATTTACAGACTGTACTATGAGTTTCATACCCAGAGTTCGAAAACTGCATGATGCTTTGACAAAATTTGAAGGCGAATTAGTCAGTGCTCTTTTTACGACATATAATTTTGATTCATCGTATTTTGAAAACAACCTATTGCCAGAGCTTCTGAAGGTCACATCAGACGAAATTGAAAACCCAAAGTCTGTCGCAATCAATATGCTAGATAAACTTGCGCATACTAAAATATGTGTAGTTGGCGATGGCAGGGTAAATAAAAAAACTAAAAAAAGCTTATACGGATATGATTTTGTCCCGATTTTTTCGGCAACCCAGCACGCCAAGATATTTATTTTGCAGCTTGAGAAATCATTTCGATTAATCATAGGCTCTGCGAATTTGACAGCTGACGGAATCCACAGAAACCGTGAAGTCTATGTCGAATTCGAGTTAGATCAAGATTCCGATGATTGGAGCATCTTTAACGATGTCATTTTATTTCTGCAAGAAATGTCTGCGGACAACAATGGTCGTTTTGATAATTTACTTTTGCAATGGCAGCAGCAAATTAAAACGTTAAATGGTAATGTAAAAGCAAAAAATAAATCGGTCGAATTTATCGGTGTTAATCCAATGTTAAAATCAAGTTCAACGTCAGGCTTAAGCCTAAGATCAGTTTTAGATTCGTTTTTAAAAAAACATGATAAAAATTCAGTCGCTGAACGTCGAGTTGATGAAATTTATTTATTAAGCCCGTTTTGGGAAGAAGAAACTACGTCAGGTTTTGAAAATTCATTATTATACAATGAATACATGAAGCTTAAAGGCGATCATCCACATTATCCAGGTCTGTATTTGTATTTCCCAACAAATGGTGAAAATATAATAACGTTATTTCCACAAAAAACATATACAGATTTTGCCAATGAATTTAAAAAATATCCGCCCATTATATTTAAAAACCCAGTACTTATTGAAATTGATAAAAAAGAAGTGAACAGGTTTCCACACGGCAAAATGTATTATTTATCGAATCAAGACTCATTCACTTTAGCCATTTTAGGTTCATCAAATTTCAGTCCATCGGGATTCGGTCGCAGAGCCAAGGGGAAAAGTAATTACGAAGCCAATATTGCGATATTTAATGATCAATGTGATAAATCAATTGCAAAACAATTATTTCCCAAAGACGTTGAAATTGATCCTGACAAATGGCAAAAGGGAACTTTTGAACCAACTGAATTTGAATACTCAGTGGATCTTGAAAATGATATTTTTGTCTTATCAGACGTCGTCATTGAAAAAAATATTCTGTCAATGACAGCACTTTTGAAAAATCCTAGTGATTTTATATACAAAATTGGTGGCGTAAAAATAGCGCCAATTTGGCAGGGGCAAAAAACTGAACTCAAATTACAGGATTGTAACGGAGTCAGCGTTGAAGTTATCGATTCTGATGGAAATGCAGTCCAAGATTTTCCAATCCTGTTTTTAGATGAAAGTTTCGATCAGCTTAAAATTGAAGTTTCAAATGACGAAATGATCAACTGGATCGAAGCACGTTATTTAAATAAAAAAAATCGGCCTTTATCAATGTTGTTGGTTGAAAAATCAAATACTAAAACTTTAAGACAAGCTGACTTAGCACAAATTAATACAGATGATTTCATGATGTATCGAGTAAAAACATTTAATGGTCTGGTTGCTAAAATTTATGACCGATTATCGGAAATTTCTAATTTCCCCAAACGAGTGGAATATCACTTGCTTGGAAAACTAGGTTTAATTCATTGTGTTAAAGAATATATATTTAAAGCGAATCAAAAAAATGATCTTTCGATATTCAATTTTTATCAAACAGCCGAGGTTTTAACATCGGTCGTTTCAGCGTTTGAAAAAAATCAACTTATTCAGACAAATCTTATACTGGCTGAATTTTCAAAGCAAACACTTATCGAATTAGAAAAATTCGATGCAGATAAATCAGTTATTGGCCAAACGACTGAATACACAAAACAATTAAAAAATCTTGTTTATGATATTGTGAATCGAGATTTAAATTGAGCTGGAATTATATAATTAACAAACATATAGATTTAAAAAAAGGCCTTGATCCCAAAGATCCATTTCAACAAAAGTTGATCATCAGAGGATCCGAACAAGAGCGAACCGCAACAATTATTTTAGATCGATTGAAAAATTACCCTGGCATGGTTCTGGGTGATGAAGTCGGAATGGGTAAGACTTGGATTGCATTATTAACGGCTATTCCAATTGCTATAAAAAAACCAGTGTTAATTTTAACACCAAGCAGACTATTGTCGAATCAATGGAAAAAACAATATTTGGATTTGATCGAAAAAAAATGTGATTCGGTTAAACAAACAGAATTTTTAAAAGAATTATTGTGTGTTAATGAAGATTTTTCTGAATTAATTCAAATCGCTAAAAAACAAGAAAATGGGATATACATTTGTGCCGTAGGTTCAGTTGACCCCGTCGGAACAAAATACCGAGCATTGGATAACGTCAAAGGGTTGTTTGAATTGTTAATTTTAGACGAAGGACATAATTTTAAAAACGAGAGCACTCAAAGGTATCAAATTTTTAAAACTACCCGAGACGACAAATCATTCAAAGAGCCACTGAATAAGCAATCAAACCGAGTTTTAATTTTAACTGCGACACCATTTCAGTTGGGACACGAAGAATTACGTGGAGTTTTAAGTATTATTGAATCAACGAACGCCCCTAGCTTATTAAAAATAGAATTTAAAAATGATTTGGATCAGTTGCTGATTGTTTTGGATAAATATAAAAATAAACTTAGTAAATTTGAATACGATTTTAAGATGCTAACTCCCGAAGAACATGCCGAGTTCGCAAGTTCTATTAAAAATGATATTATAAATCTAAACATGATTGAATTAAATCCGCCGATACGTTCGCTCATTGAACAATTCGCATCGCTTCAGTCTGAAAAAAATGAAGTGAATCGGTTATTACTTAAAATTTTAGTTCGAAATATCAAAGACAAAAAGCATCGATCCGAGAATCCAAATCCATTAAGCCTACAACAAGACCGTCAGCTTTTATTTTTTATCACCGAACAGTTGGGCAGGGTTCGAAGGCGTCATCTGCCGGATCAAGACGGACATATGGCAGCCGTCGAAAGCAGTTATGGCAGATTTCAAGATCATTTAAATTCAATGGCGAATAATTCAAATCCATTGGTTATGCACTACAGAAACTTAGCAGATAAATTATTTTCTCAGTTTTATGTCAAAGAACCGCATCCAAAAATGGATCAGATTGTTGATGACGTTTTTAGAAATTGGGAAAAAGGCGAAAAATCACTGATATTTTGTTTTTATACAAAAACAGTAGCGGAGTTCTCAAAAAAAATTGAAGAAAAAGTAAAATCACGTATCGAAGATGTTAAAAATATAGCCATACAAAAACACGGCCATGAATTAATAGCGTTCAGAAATAGTATCGGTATCGCAAATCACATGTCAGCGCTTGTCTTCAGGGATAATTTTTTTCTTGTTTCGATAGCTCCGTTATTGAATGAAAATAAAATTCCAATTTTGCAAGTTTTGAATCCAACCGATAAAGAAATCGATAACATTTCTGTTTTACTACAAGATATTAATTTTAATCCAACAGCTGCAAATTTTAATAAAATCATTTCTGTTTTAAGTCACCATGCGTGTCTTAAAATTCAAAAGAAACATAATAATTTAATCAGTAAAGATCTTGAAGATGATTTCGCATATTTTTTAGATCCTGAAAATTTCAAAGAGCTCTACAGACGACAAGATTCCAGAAAAACTGATGACGAAACATCACTACGTACAAGACGTGATTTAATTAAAACATACATTCAAAATTTGGTCACAGATCAAGAACGGCTTTTAGAAATAATGACTCATCCAACGATTTGGTCAGGGCACCGAGCAGGGCTTGAAAAACTGGATATTAAAACCAGAATACACATCACTGAAATTATTGGTTCGTATTTGACCAGTGATGAATATATTTATTTTGACTTGTTGCCTAATTTTACTGGCCGCCCAGTGCCGTCTGATATTCCAGAGGCGTATAAAAAGTCAAAACCACTTCAAGGGCATTCGACATATGACCGTGTTACTCAGTTTTTGCAAACTGCGAATCAAATGGCTGCAGAAAATTTAGAAAAACTGGCCGATGAAATTTACAGCCGCTACAGAACTAATAAAACAAACGCCGAAAAAGTCATTGTTGAAACAGTCACGGGTGACGTTAGCTCTGAGGGCAAAATAAAAACAGTTACTGCATTTCGCACGCCGTTCCCGCCATATATTTTGGTCAGTACGTCAGTCTTGTCTGAAGGTGTGGATTTGCACACAGAATGCCGTCACGTCGTTCATTACGATCACGAATGGAATCCAGCAGTCCTTGAGCAAAAAACAGGGCGTATTGACCGCGTGGGCTCCCTTGCTGACCGATTATCTGTAAATATTGATATCGGATATCCGTACATTCGACATACACAGGACGAAAAGGCCCACAAAGTTGTTATGGCCAGAAAAAGTTGGTTCAATTCAATCATGGGCGAACGTTATGAATCCAAATGGAGCCCTGAAGATCTTGAAACGGATACAATTTTTCCATTGCCTGAAGAAGTCAGTAAAGCGCTGCAAATGAATTTGGATAACGACACTCATGAGAAATTTAGATGCAACAAAATAAATAAATAAAAACTTATCCACGCTTTTATGTGCATAAGCTGTATTTATCATTGTTGAAAAATCAGGCCAAATATAATTCAGCACTTTGTTTCACCATCATATGCAACAGGTCTAATCACGCGAAATATTATATTTTTTAAATATTGAATGAACGATTTTTTTACACTCTAGTGTTGAATCTTCTTTGAGGGGTTCAATTAATGATAATTGCCGAAGGCGTTAATTTAAATACATTAGGTAAGGATTTGTTATCGTCAGCCATCAGTGATGCTGGCAATCCGCATTTAATGAAATCTGTCAAAATCACATCGATCAAAGAAAATGATGATTCGTGTACTGTGATATTATCAGTTGAAAATTTAGTGATCAAAGAAATGTGTGATCGTCATTTAATCGCAAAATTATTTAATAGCTTAAATGAAAAATTTAACAAAATTATATTTTTTGAATATGTCATCAACAGTTCACAAGAATCATTTGCAATTGATGAACAACCAATGGCGGCGGCAGCTGACAGTTACGATCATTTACAAAAAGCCGCTGCCAGTATTGAATTTAAACAGAAATACGCCTTAAACAGATCAATGACTTTTGATTCGATGATTCGGACGAATGAAAATGATTTCCCAATCAAGGCTTTAAACAGTTTTATCACAAATCCTGACTTATCATTCCAATCTGTTTTTCTGTACGGACCATCGGGCGTTGGCAAAAGCCATTTGCTAAATTCTGCGGGTTGGGCTTTTTTAAGTTTGCATCATTCATTAAAAATAAAAATCGTATCAGGTGATGAATTTATTAATGATTTTCAAACGGCTATTTTCACAAAAACGATGGCTGATTTTAGAAATA
>JAYTMM010000332.1:0-10814 GCA_043728555.1 Pseudobdellovibrionaceae bacterium | reverse complement strand
AAAATTCAAAATCAGAAATTAGTGATAATGATTTCAATGATTGCCTTAGCGCCCAAAGCCCCGGACTCATGTTAGACGACCAAAAAACAGCGGATTTTTTAGAAAAATTTTGCAACTTTTTAAATTCGGATTTTGACAAACCTGTTGTGCCTGATACAATTCGAATTTTTAAATTTTTAAATTTTGAACACAACTCCATCAATGTTTCAATCGATGAAAATTCGATCCAAACATCAACTTTCTTTACTACCTCAGGCGATACGTCATTAAAAGTGGTAAATTGATTTTTAAATTCAGAACAATTTTTTGAACTGATCGCAACCAGCGGCACAAATTTTTTTAAATCTAAACATTCACGAATCGCTAAACCCATTTTTCCAGAAGCTCCAACTAAGCCCAAATTTATTTTTTTCATTTATATTTGACCCGTTTGTTTCATCAAATTTAAAATATCTGCATGATATTTTTGATCTAATTCACACAGCGGCAATCTGGCTTCGGCTGAGGTGATCAGATTTTTTTTATGCAGCATCCATTTCAGTGGAATTGGATTTGCTTCAACATACATTGAATCAATTAATTTTTTATAGTTGTTAAAATCATTTTGAGCTTCTGACAGTTTACCCGAAGCCACAAGAGTTGTCCAATTCACAGCCTGCGCCGTTAATAAATTCGACATCACAGAAATAATTCCGTGGCCACCCAAATTTAAAAAGTCTATGTATGTACCATCATCGCCAGATAAAAATATAAAATCATTCTTTAATTTAGACTTTAATTCTTGATCAAATTTCAAATCGCCACTAGCTTCTTTGATTCCAATAATATTTTTAAATTCTGACAATTCAACGATAGTTTCAACGGTCATATTTGTGATTGTTCGACCCGGAACATTGTATAAAATAATTGGTAAATCCACACTGCGTGCGACAGCCTTAAAATGTTGAACCAATCCACGCTGTGGCGGTTTGTTGTAATACGGAACAACAACGAGTGCGGCGTCAGCGCCCAGCTCTTCGGCGATTTTTGTGTCTTCGAGTGTTTTGTCCGTTGAATTTGAACCAGTCCCCAAAATTAACGGAAAACTTAAGCCAACTTGCGCTCGAATAACCGAAAATATTTTTCTGACTTCGGATTTTGTTAATGTCGGACTTTCGCCGGTTGTTCCATTAACAACAAACCCATTAATTTTTTGATCTAATTGGTATTGTACTAATTTTTGTAACGAAGAATAATCGACTTCAGATTTGCCATTCACCTGATGAAAGGGTGTTACAAGAGCGCTGATAACACCACTAAATTTTTTCGTCATAAATAAAATCTCCTAATAAAATAGCCGGCCCAGTCATTAATGGTTTTTTAAGATCAGTTAAATCCATTAGCAACTGTCCGCCGAGCATTTCAATTGTTGTGATCGTCTGTTTAAATTTTATAAAATTATAGTAGGCAGCAGCCATGGCTCCGGTGCCGCAAGCATTCGTAAAATCTTCGACGCCGCGTTCGTAACTGACTGCTTTAATGTAATCAGCAGAGTCAGTTTTTAAAATTAAAGTCACGTTCGTACCGCGCGGTTGAAATTCAGAATCAAAGCGTAAATTTTTACAGAATTCTTTGTAATTTTTGTAGTTATTAAAATCTTTGAATTCAATAACGATGTGGGGAAC
Source organism: Pseudobdellovibrionaceae bacterium (assembly GCA_043728555.1). Lineage (GTDB taxonomy): Bacteria > Bdellovibrionota > Bdellovibrionia > Bdellovibrionales > Bdellovibrionaceae > Pseudobdellovibrio. The sequence goes on along the minus strand of JAYTMM010000332.1, from coordinate 9,150 downwards.
ACCAGTGTCGCAATAAAATTGCGTTGTACTTTGTAGCGGTAAAATTTCTGTCATCTGAATTTTATATTTTTCAGAGGACAGGCTTTCGATTTGGATCAAGCCCGCTGTTGTCATCAACTGGTAAGTATTAAATTCAGATTTTAATATATTTTTAATAAAATAACCTACGCAACGAGTGGCATTTCCACACATTTCCGCATCCGAGCCATCATTATTATAAAAATCCCAGACGAATATTTTTTTATCATCTAAATAATTTAGAAAAATGAAGCCATCAGCTTTGTTTTTCATGCAAATTTCTTCAGAAACTTTTTTCTGCTGAAGTTTTTCTGTTAATGGATTTTTCCAAGTGATATGGAATGTGTTGCCAGCACCAGAAATCAGACTTGTTTTAAAATTCATTTCTTTTTTTCTTTAACGACAGGTGGCTCAATCAGCTGCTGTGTCGTAGCCTCGACAGGCGGCAAAGGTTTGCCTTTGATCCCACAACTGCTTATAAAAATTAAAACGATGAAGAAAAGAATTTCTGACACTTTACAGACTCCTGTGACATAAATTAATATCATAAAAATATTTTCGTGTCAGCTCGGCCCTTAGGCTGGAACATGTTTTTTTATAGATATCGATCAGAATGCGTTGGTCTTTTTCAGTTGCGGATTCTTCTTGAGAAAACACCATCAATTGTGCACGCATAAACGCAAGGTCTGGGTAATCAGGTTCAAGCCGTGTTAGTTTTTCGAGGGTTTCTTTGGATAAGGAATAATTTTGGACTCGCATTGAGCGTTCAAATTCAAGAATTAAAAATAAATGCGGATGTGTTTTTTGTAAATTTATTTGCGAATCAGTTCGCGGTATTGCATTTGGACTAAGACTTAAAGCCAAAGAACCAAATTCAGGAAAATTTTCTGTATCCGTGATAAAAATGTCTGCCAAAATTCTGAATTGCGGATCATTTTTTAAATTTAATATTTTTAAATATTGCCAGCGGCAGTATAAATTGTCTGGTTCAAGTTCCAAACATTTTTGAATATTTTTTTCAGCTAAACGCGTTTTTTGCAGCATCTGCGACGCAGATATTTCAAAAAAATCCTGACTGTTTTGGTTCAAAAATAATTCCAGTGCATTTTCTTGCATCGAAAACAGTATTTTTTTAAATTCAGTGGCCGTTGTCATATTTCCAGCAGCTACAATATTTTGCACAGCTTGGATGCGATTTTTCGTAAGTAACAAATTGACTGTGCTGATTTTAAGAGACTCGAGCTCTTTAGCGCCAAAGGAATCAAAGTGCGGAAATGGAAAAGCGAATAGACTCATAATGAAAATAAAAAAAGCCACGCTAATTTGCGTGGCTTTTGATTTTGACAAAAATTGATTTTTAAAATCAATAGACATCAATTCTAAATTACTTCTTTTCAAAAGATTGTAATTCAATAGTCACTTTACCTAATTGGCTGTCAGCTAAGCTTTTTGCCATTCCAGATAATGGAATATCGCGTGGATTAACCCACATCTCAGACGTTGAACCGTTGTTCGCGTTGTCTTTGATTTTTAAGTAAATTGTTTTGAAAGTTCCTGCGGGAACAGTGATTGTTGCTTCTTTTTGATCAACAACTTCAACATCATTTTTTGGCGCAGCTTGTTCTTTGCCATCAACGATCATTTTTAAAACTTCACCGTTTGCTGGGTTTAGCAAAACTTCGATTTTCGATTTTTGAATCATTAAATCAACGTCTTGATTCATCCAGATGCCGTCAGCACCAATTTCACGAACATACATTTTCATAGTGCCGTTGATAAAACCGCCCATATTTAATTTGTAATTGTTTGTGTCGCCAACATGCCAGTTTAAGCCTTGTGCTTTAATCACGCCTTGGATTTGTACGATTTGTTTTTGAAACAAAAACATGCCTAATGAGTTTGATGCCTGAGCTGAAGTTGATACAACAATAGCCGCTACTAAAATTAATGACTTAAACATAATTCCTCCTTGAGTTTAGTCTTATTTTTTCTTTGTGATATAATCACAGCACGACTTTTTACCAGCAGGCAAAGGCAAACAACCATAACACGAGTGGTTATTTAGAAATTAACGTGAATGTAAAGGTTTGCATTAATTTAAAATTCTAAAACAATCGGTGTTGAACGTTCTTCGCCTTGTAATTTCACTAGTTTCGATTTGCCACCAACTGACAAAAATTCAAACGATGATAAAACCCAAACGTGTGGCCATTCGTCAGCTGATTTTGAAAAAGTGAATTTTGAATTGTAACCTAAAAATGAAAATTCAGCATCGCGTGGTTTTGAGTTCATAATTTTTTCAACAGGAATACGAATGGATGCCATTTCGGCAGGATCTTGAGCCGCTTCGCACGGAGAATTAATTTTCATCTGCGTTGGTTCACCAGCGACAGAGACGCCTTCGGCTGTAAAGGTCAATTGAACATTTTCATACTGCTTACAAAGATTTGATGAAAAGCCTTCAAGAACAATGGCCTTTTCTGTGCCATTTGAAATACTGCGGATTTTTATTTTTTTCTCGAGTTCAGATTTTAATTGCGCACGATCAAGACCAGATAATGAATTCATTTTTTCGTTTAACGATGCGGGGTCGCGCTGAATCGAAACATTATTCGCAATCGAAAAAAATATCGAAAAACCAACCGCAAAAAATAAAGCCGAAAGCACCACAGATTTTAATTTTTGAGCGTGAGAATTTGTCATAGCTTAAGCCTACATTAATTTCATAAATTGAACCATTATTTGAGCTTGAACTGGACTAAAACTGAGAATGGCACCAGCATTAGGTCTGGTGCCATTCTGTTATAAATTATTTTGAAATTATCTAGCTGTAAATACGCCGTTTAAAACACCATGAACATGTTCTTCGCCGCCGGCATGTTGAACTTTGCCGGTTACAGTTTTGTCGGCATTGATTTTTCCGGGGATACGTCCCCAGTAATAGAGATCAAATGTTCCGTCTGCATTTACTGTTCCGCTGACAGCGAATGGGTAACCAAAAATCACCACTTCGCCAGATGTGACGTTACAATTTGCATCTGTTTCCCATTGAAAAGTTCCAGCCAACCAAATACCACCATCCGGAGGACCGCCACCCGCGTTGGCGTTATCAATTTCGTCGTTACCTGTGACGGCAATACCACGATCAGTTAAACTTTGGTTACGACTGGCAATACGAACATCATGTGCTGGTGGATCGATTGTTCCGGCATATGTTCCGTTACAACCGCCGTTATAAACAGGCGCAGAAGGGCTTGATGGATTCGATGGGTTTGAAGGAGTTGTAGGTTGCTGAACGACTTGTTCGGCTTTCTTTTTATCATTCCATTTTTTATAAGCTGCAGCAGCGTCAGCAATGCTGAGTTTCATATTTAATGATTTTTTTCCGTTGGCATCAGTTAAAACTGTTGCTTGAATTTGCGGATATTTAATTAAATAAGTTTGTGCCAAAAACAAAAATGTTTCTGGTAAATACAAATTAATGTTTATTGATTGTGACAATGGATCTGCAACAACATTTAATAATCTGCCGCCTAAACCCAGTAATCCAGTGACCTCAGTCACTGCTACGCCGTAAGCTTTTAATGCAGGATTAATTCCTCTGATCGGATTAACTGGCGTATTGGGCGTTGATTGACCAGAGTTATTTGAATCTGGCGTTGCCGATGCGTTACTTTGAGTTTTGCTGCAAGCGAAACCAAAACTAATAATTACTAAACCGAGCGTCAGTTTTTGTAATGTGTGATTTTTAAAATTCATATATTCTCCTTAGGGTTTTTGTATGTCTTGCAAGAATTATCGGACCATGGTCTTGATCACTTTAATGTCTGAATTTGCGATCAGAGTATCGACAAATATTTTAAAATAAGCGTATCAATTCGATACGCTTATTTTCTTTTTAAGACATATTTTTTTCAGAACATATAATAAGTCTTAAGTCGAGTGCGTAATCTGACGATATTAAATATGTGATTGGGGAGTGCACGATGAAGCAATTTAAATTATTGATCGCATTTATATTTTTATTTACGCAGAATGTTTATACGTATGAAGGTTTTGATGATTTCGGCAACCCGACCGAGTCTGCTGCGTCTAGTGATGGAACACCAAAATGTTCTAAGACTATTGAAGAAGTCAGTTCTGAATTATCACTAATTCAAGTTGGATCAGAAAAAGATATAACAAAACTGAATGCGGCACAAAGAAAAGCTTCGGAATTGAGTGGAGTTGCATCGTGTTTATCAGTTGAAAGCGATGCTGGTAAGGCCTTAAAAGCAGACATAGATTCTGCAAGTACAAATATCAATAATCAAATTAATATAGTTTATAATTTGGTGGTCGATGAAGAAAAAGAAAAATCTAAATCCGAAGCTACTGGTGATTCGGTTCGCGAAGCAAAAAAAATAACAGATATTAAGCCATCAGAAACATTGCCTTCTAAGGCTTTGTCTGCGCAACCGCAACCGATCACTACGACGCCAACATCGGGATCAGCATCTGTTCCTGTTGCAGTTGCTCCTGATGCGGCCCCTAAAAAAACAGATTTACAATTATCAACGAGTTCGCCATCAGAGACGCAAAATGTTGTTCCAGCTAAACCAGTTGCTGGATCAACATTCGAACCCAGCGCAGTTACAAAAGATTCATCAACACAAATGGGGCCACCAGCTCCAGCGGGTAGCGCGGTAAAAGATGGACAAACTATTTTACCAAAGGAGGATTCTCCTCCTTTGGTAAAAGAAAAACCTACAATAGCTGCAGATCCTACAAAAAAAATTGCAGACGTTCCATCAGTGCCAGCTCCAGCAAAACCTGCGGCTTCGTCAGATATAAATATCGGAGCGATTGCAAAAATTGGCTTAATGGCGGCTGCAGCGTGGATTTATGTCAAAGAATTAACAAAAGGTTTTAAGAAAAAAGACGAAGACACTTCAGCCAGCAGATCAACAGCCAGCTCGGGATCGGGTTCAAGTTCTTCAAGCAACCCCAGTGGTACAAAAGCAGTGGCTGGCGGTAAAGGTTGCACAGGTACATTTGTTGGAACAATCGATGCGCCATCGCATGCAGAGAGAATCAAAGCACGAAATATAAAATTAAATAACATGGGCTATCAACTGACGGGTAACGACTACGAAGACAACGGAGCAACGGGCGGCGGCGGTGTCGATGGCGGAATGTATTTAACAGGAAGTTTTTCTTTTGAAACAGATGCAAATTGTAAAGTGATATCAGGTCAGGCAATTATTTTTGGTCATCCGTTTGATATTAGCGGCACTGTAAATCAAAATCGAACATTCAATTTAAGTTATTTAGGCCCGATGCCTGGTGTAATCACCGCTGATAATAAAATTTCAGGCAAATTACAACACGGTGGTGGCGAAGAATATATTCACGGTGTATTGAACGGTCGCTTTACTCCCAAAAAATAATATTTATTTATAAAAAAGGCCAGGTTAAAAAACCCAGCCTTCACTATCTTTAAAAATCAGAAAAAATTAATTCTGTTCTTCTTTTAATTCTTTCGCATCAACTTCTTTGATTTTCGCTTTTTCAGTGATCATCTTGATGACTTTTTCTTCGGTGATCATGTAAGTCAAACGGCTCATTTGTTCAGGTTTTGAATACCATTCGCGAACTCGTGGTTCTTCGATACCTGTTTGTTTTGCGTATTCTGCAAATTTTGTATTTAGGTCAGCTTCGTTACAAATCATGTTGTGATCAACGGCTAATTTGTCGATCAGAAAGCTTGATTGAATCATTTCACCTGCTGTTGTTGCAAAGTCTGTATCCCATTTTTGAACGTAGGCTTCGAATTCTGCGGGTTGCATGCCTTGTTCAGTCATACGTTTTTTGAAATCTTCGATCAACGTGGCTTTTTGTTCTTTCATTAAACTTGCAGGAACATCCACAGGATTTGCTTCAACTAATTTTTTAACAATTCTGTTTTTAAAAGCGTCTTCGATACGTTTTTTTTCAGATTGTTCGATGTCTGTTTTTAAAGTCGCTTTGAATTCTTCAACAGTTTGTTTCGCACCGATTTGGGCAATCAATTCGTCATTTAATTCAGGTAAAACTTTTTTCTTTAAACCAGTTAAAGTCACTTTGAAATCAACAGGTTTTCCAGCAAGGTCTACTGAATGGTACGGATCTGGAAATTTCAAACTGATTGTTTTTGTTCCGCCGATTTTCATACCGACAACGCCATCTTCGAAACCATCGATGAATTGTTTTGCGCCCAATTCCAGATTGTGATCTTTGCCTGTTCCGTTTTCCAATGGTTTGCCATCAACGAAACCTTCGAAATCCAAAATTGCAGTGTCACCCAATACAGCCGCGCGATCTTCAAGAACGTCGGCCATTGTTGCGCGTGATGAGCGGATATTATTTATTGTTTGTTCAAATTGCTTTTCGTTGAAAATTATTTTTTCTTTTTCAACTTCAAGGCCTTCCCATTTTTTAATTTTAACTTCAGGGCGAACTTCAAAAATCGCTGCAAAAGAAAAATTTGCATTTTCTGTTGGATCTTCGAATTCAAATTCTGGGTAATTGATGGGTTCTACTTTTTCATTTTTTAATGCTAACGGATAATGCGCTTGAATTAAATCTTGAGCGACATCGCCAACAACACGGTCTTTGTACATTGTTTTGATTGTTGTCATCGGAGCTTTGCCTTTGCGGAAGCCTTTGATTTCGACATTGCGTTGAATATTTTGAAAAACTTTGTCAAACGCAGATTTAACAACCTCGTTTGGAATTTCAACATTAATTTTTCTTTGTAATCCTTCAGTGATTTGAAGTTGTGCTTTCATGAGAGCTCCTTTTAATATAGGCTAATAATGAGTTCGGAAAATAGAGTAAAGCAGAGGCAATGGCAACGCAAAAGATACATTTTTTTACAGGCAAAGGTGGGGTTGGTAAATCGCTAATGGCAGCGAGTTACGCCTGTATGCTGTCCGATAAAATCGACCATGGGCCAGTTTTATTGGCAGAATTAACAGAGCGTAGTTTCTATCGCGATTTTTTAGGCTTGGATAATTTGGGCTATAAGCCGATTTTAGCAGGCAAATTGTCAAAAAATCTGTCGATCAGCCAATGGAGCACGAACGATTGCCTAAAAGAATATGCGTTGCATCTGTTAAAAATTGAATCGCTTTATAAATTATTTTTTGAAAATGCCGTTTCAAAATCATTAATACAAGTCGCTCCGGGCCTGCAAGAACTGGCAATTTTAGGTAAGGCCACATCGGGTGTGCGTAAACACGGCCCGCAAATGCCCTTTTCAGAAATTGTGATTGATGCGTTTGCTACGGGGCATTTTATGAATTTGTTTCGCGCCCCCAAGGCAATGTCAGAAATAATTTCGTTCGGCCCCATGGGCGAACAATCGCGCGGTATAGATCAGTGGTTGCGTGATGCAAATTTTTGTCATGTGCACATTGCAACACTTGCCGAAGACTTGCCGATCACAGAAACGATTGAGTTGTACAACAATTTAAAATCTGAATTCGGAATCACAGCGAAGGTTTATTTAAATAAATTATTAAAATTGAACGATGTTGATTTTGAAAATCTGTCTGCCGATGAAAAAAAACATTTTTCTGAAATTTTAGAAAATGAAAATGTCAGTATTGAAAAATTAAAATCGGCAGGTATTCATTATCAAGAAATTTTATTTGTTCCAGAAATTGACAGCGTGAAACTGATTGGCCAAATCGCAGGGTCTTTATGATTGAATTAAAATCTGAAACAAAAACTCTGATTTGTATTGGTTCTGGCGGCGTTGGCAAAACCACATTCGCAGCCACTGTAGCCATTGGTAAAGCTTGCGAAGGCAAGAAAGTTTTAGTTTTAACAATTGATCCGTCATTGCGATTAGCGCAGGCACTGGGCATGAAACCCGATGGTGAAATTCATGACCTAACCGACAAAATAAGTTCACAGGCTATGAAAAATAAAAATGGAAAACTTTTTGCGTGTGTGATTCAGCATGAAAAAGCCTTTCATGAATTTATTGTCAAAGCATCTGGTGAAAAGCTGGCGGCTGCTGATATTCAAAAATTAACAAATAATAAATTATACAAACAGCTTTCGACAAAATTAAGTGGATCACAAGAATTCACCTCGTTATTTAAATTAAATTTTTACGTCAACAGTGGTGAATACGATCTGGTTATTTTGGATACCCCGCCGGCGCAGCACACATGGCAATTTTTAAAAGCTCCAGAAAAATTATCACAATTATTTAACGAAGGTGTTGCCAGTTGGTTTCGAAATCCAAAGCAATCAGATTTAGGTTTTTTTAAAAAAGTTTTAAATATTGGAACAACCCAAGTTTTAAAGGCACTTGAAACGCTGACCGGAGCAGATTTCATCAAAGAACTGGGATTGTTTTTTTCAGCGATTCAAAATTGGCAAGGCCCGCTTGAAAAACAAGTGATGGATTGTCACAGACTTTTAGCTTCTCAAACTACAGAATTCGCGTTGATCACGATGCTTGATCCCAGTCGAATTACAGAGTGCCAAAAAATCAGTCAAGAAATTCAACAAGAAGGTTACCAGTTAACAACTTTGGTGATCAATAAAGTTCCTGTTTGGTTCAAGAGTAAAAATTCAAGAAAATCAGAAAAAATAAATCGGCTTTCTAGTTATTACGAAGATATTGAAAAGCTATTGACCCAGTCTTTGACGTCTGGCGCAGGTTTTAAAAACCAGCTAAAGATATACAAATGCCCCGAAGTCAGCCAAAATGAACTTCATGAAAAAAATCTTTCGGAAATCTATTTGCAAATATCTAAAATTAATTAGTATTTTATTTTTTTTAAACAGCTGCGCATTACTGCATGTTTTTGACGAAGAAAAAACAATCGAAACACCCAAACAAAGCGCTGATTTTTTAAAGGCCGAAGCTTTGGTATTGAATCATGAATACGAAAAATCAATTCCGTTTTTAGATTCAGCATTGAAAAAAAATGATACCGATTATGACACGGCACTTTTGTTATCGGTCAGAACATACGATCAATTGGGTCAACCCGAAAAAGCAATTTTAGCTGCCAATGAATTATTGCTTCGTAAAATTGATTCAGTGACAGAATTAAAAACTCGCGCCCTGTTATTAAAAAACAGGGCCAA
>JAYTMM010000331.1:0-7817 GCA_043728555.1 Pseudobdellovibrionaceae bacterium | reverse complement strand
AATTTCTGACAGATCAGCATCATCTGATCCACCGGCCAATGCTAATAATTTTAAAACATCCGTATTTGTGGGAATATAATATATCCCCGGATTTTTCACAGCTCCCAAAAGCTGCACTCCGATCAAACTTTCTTTCGGTGATGATCTATAAATATATTCTGCAGCTCTGGGCGGTTCTTTGATTTCAAAAAAGCTGCCTGTGCCTTCCGCGAAACCTTGTGTTGAAAATAAAAATGCGATTGTAACAATAATTTTAAATAGTTTTTTCATAGCTTATAATCTCAAATTATCAGCCGATGTTTAACTTCATTTTTAACGGCGTCTGGACTAATATCTGGTTTTTTTTCAAATAAAAATCGGCTCGTGTTATTGAATTCAAACTCGACTAGACTTAAGACATCAACATTTGAAAAACACCAACGAGGCCAACATGAATTCAACGATCGCAACAACAAAAAACGAAATGCACAACTCTATTTCTAGCGTCCCTGAACACGATAAAATTTTTAACGAAATTTGCAGTAAACTGAATGAACTGTCACAAACCGAAGACACTAAATCATCGCGTGACAAAATGGTTCAACTTGAAAAAATGCAAAACCAAATGAAATCATTTCAACTGGATTTAATGAGCAATCACGAAGACATGAAATTAAAAATTGATTCTCTTGAAAAAATGACTGTTTCGAATTCTGATTTAACACAAAAAGTTCAAGAAATGACAGATCTTTTAAATCAAGAGCGCGCGCACAATTCAAAATTATCAACAGATCTGGCCAGATCATTAGATTTATCATTAAAATTGCAGCTTGAAATTCAAGACATCAAATCAAAGGCCTTACAAGCCCAGATGGAAGATCGCAAACAGTACCTTGAAAATTTTGAGAACCTGCAATTTGATTTTCAAAGACAAAAAACAGGTTTGCTTGAAGCGAACGATGAGCTGATCGAAGAAATTAAATTAAAAGAAGATCAAATCGAAGAATTGACACAAAAAATAAATGAATTAGAAATCAGTATTTCAGAATTTCAAGTTTCATCCGACGAGCAAAATCACACGATAAAACATTTAGTGACTGTTGCAGAAACAAAAATTGTGGAACTGAAATTATCATTGGACCGTGTATCAGCAGATCTAGATAATTCAAAAGGCCAACAAAAACAAAGCCTGACCCAGATTGAATTATTCAAACAAGAAAACTATTCGCTGAAAGACTATATTAATAAAATGACCGCTTATCAAAAACAAATGTCGGCCGCGCAACAGCCGACAAGATAAAACGATGGATTTTATTCGCCTGACCGCGATTTTTACAATTATTCAATTTCTTAGATATATTTTATTTGCTGGATTTGCCTATTTTATTTTTTGGAAACTCAAAAATAAATTTACAGAAAAAAATCGTATTCAAAAAAATAACTTTGCAAAGAAAGATCTACGGCGAGAATTTTTATATTCAGTTTCAAATTGTTTCATTTTTGGATTTATTTTGGCAATTTCGTTTTACGACCGTCAAATAGATATTTTTAATCTAAAAATGACCGCCAGTTATTTAGAATCTATCGGTTGGATCATTTTTTTGATTCTTTTCCACGATACGTATTTTTACTGGATGCACAAAACATTACATCATCCTAAAATGTTTAACTGGACACATAAAGTCCATCATCTTTCGAAAAACCCCAGTCCATTTGCGGCTCTCAGCTTCCATCCCATCGAAGGTGTTTTGGAAGTGATTTGGATTATTCCTATTTCTAGAATTTTTCCGATCGAAATGGGCGCTTGGGCTATTTTTGGTTTTATTATTATTGGAATTAATGTTTTAGGTCATTTGGGTGTCGAAATTTACCCTAGGTCATGGACTAAAAATAAATTCTTAAAATATTTAAACACATCGACAAACCATAATGACCATCATAATTATTATCACGGTAATTACAGTTTGTATTTTTCAGCATGGGATCGCTGGATAGGTACGTTTCGAAAATAATTATTCCACAGTATGCAGTAACATTTTTAAATACTGTCCTTCTGGAAACTGAATTAACTGTGGATGATCCCAACCCAACCCGCCTTCAGCAATCAATTTAGCTTTCTTACCGCTGCGTAAAATTCCTTTACGTAGCGATCCTTTGAAATCAACCATTTGTACCAACCCCGAACACGTACACGACGCCACAAGCCCCGAATGATTCGCGATACGAAATGCCTGCTGATTTAATTTCATGTAACCATGCAAACCCGTTTCGACGTCTTTTTTATTTTTTACAAATGCCGGCGGATCTGAAATCACCACATCATAATTGTTTTCAGGGAACTCTGTCAGGCCGTCCAAAACATCTGCTTTTTTAGAAATTAAAATAACGTTATCAAATTGCGCCAAATTTTTCTGCGCCATCTTTAAAGCCAGTTCAGAAACATCGACCAAAGTAATTTCAGCCTTCACACCTTCTGATTTTAAAAAGCTGGCTAATTGTGCTGACCACTGACCCATGTAACAACATAGGTCTGCAATTTTTAATGGTTTATCTTTATTTTCGCCTTTGAATTCATTCATTCGCGGCTTCAATGCTTCGATTACTAATTTCATGTTGTGTGTTTGATCTAAGAAGAAACCAGTTTTTTGACCTTCGACCAGATTCACTTGAAAGAAAATTGTTTCTTTTGAATTGATAACGCTTGGAATTTGAATTTTCAAATCTAATAGATTAACTTCATCAGGATTTCTGACAACACGAGCTTCTTCGACGGCCATACCTTCTAATTTTCTGATGTTGACATCATTTTTTGAAAGTAAAATTGTTTGATCCCAAGAAATATCTGAATATTTATTTTCAATTGCATTTTCAACTAATAATTTAAAAATTTCTTCTGGAGACGAAAAAATTTTCTCCATTCCTGCAGTTAATAATTGATACGAAAAAATTTGATACTTAATGCCTGTAACTTCTGTAAAATAACGGTCAATAATTAAACCTGGTAAAAAATCAGATTCAGAAAAACACAATCTGAACGATTTTGAAAAACCCAGAATATGTCTATTCTTCCAAGATTTAATTAATTTATTCACAATATTGACTGGCGATCCGGGATCCATCACGTGTGATTCAAACGACAGCGCACGAAACGCAATTAATGATTGTGGATTACCATAACCCCGCGCCATAAAATTGCCTTGCAAGGTTTGAATTTCAACCAATTCACCAGGTAAAATTCCCTTCGGACTTTCTTGCAATTCGTTCGAGAAAACCCACGGGTGTCCCGAACGTAATCTGATATCGCCACCTTTTTTTAATCGCCAAATTTTCATTTTTGTCTTCGTTCTTTGGCCAAGGCCAAGGTATTTTTCATTAACATTGCAATTGTCATAGGCCCTACGCCGCCAGGAACAGGCGTGTATGCTTTTAAATTTTTAAAATCTGTAAAGTTCACATCACCCGTTAATTTATTTTCGATGCGATGGATTCCGACATCAATAACAACAGAATCTGTTTTAAAATCTGCGGCTTTAAAAAATTCAGGCTTACCGATCGCTACACAAACAATATCAAAATTTTTAATTTGTTCTTTTAAATTTTCAGATTTTGAATGAAACAAAGTCACTGTTGCGTTTTCTTTGGTTAATAATTGAAACAGTGGAAGGCCTACAATTAAACTGCGTCCGACGACAGCGATATTTTTTCCGACTAAATTTATTTTATAAAATTTAAAAATCTCAATCACGCCAGATGGCGTGCACGGTAAAACTTTCGCGGTTCCAGTTAATAATCGGCCCAGATTTTTTTCGGTCAAACAATCTGCGTCTTTGTCGGCTGAAACAGTTTCTAAAACTAAGCGTTCGTTGATATGGCTTGGCAATGGTAATTGAATTAAAATACCATCGACATGTGTGTCTAAATTTAATTTTTGAATTTCAGAAATAATTTCAGATTCAGAAACTGCAGCGTTCAAACGAATCACTTCGGATGAAAAACCCAGAGCCTGGCACATTTTTTCTTTGTGGCCGACATATACTTGGCTGGCCGGATCATCACCCACAAGAATTACAGACAACTTTGGTATCATCCATTTTTTCTGACTCCAAATTTGCAATTCAGCGGCTATTTCAGTTTGAATTTTCTGACTGACAGGAGCACCCGACATCCGTTCGCTCATAAAGACTTCCTCTGGATAATTTTTTTTGTGAACATAGTAGTCAATTTATAAGGAGTTTCAATGGCTTAAGTCAACAAAGCCTGTGAATTGTTTGTTGACCCCACATAGTGTTTACATTAGATTACAATTTTCAATGCAAATTCAATAGGAGCTTCGTATGGCTGAAAAAGTTAAACTTTCTAAAGATGGTCTTACAATTGATTTTAAACAATCTGATAATATTCCAGCTTCATTAAAAAAATTTCGTCAAAGCCCTGAAATTGAAGGTTTTTATCGTTTTGTATTTGAAAATGATTTGCAAAAAGAAGCCCATGAAATTCTGGATCGTATCGTCAGCGAACGAAAATCATTCAAAAAAGCTGAAAAAGAAAAAATTATTTTCGCTAAAAAAACTGAAGCTGCTGCTATCGCTGCTGCCGAACGTGCAGAAAAAACAGGAATCAAAGAAGCTGCTAAAGCTAAAGCCTTAGCTGAAAAAATGGCCGCCAAAGAAGCTGCTATGGCTGAAAAAGAAAAAGCTCAAGCCAAAGAACGTTCTGAAAAAGAAAAAATGTTAGCCAAAGCAAAAGCTGAAAAAGAAAAAGCCCAAGCCAAAGAACGTTCTGAAAAAGAAAAAATGTTAGCCAAAGCCAAGGCCGAGAAAGAAAAAGCTTTAGCCAAAGCCAAGGCTGATAAAGAAAAACAAGCCAAAGCAAAAGCGGCTGCACAAGCAAAAAAAGCAAAACCAGCTAAAGCTAAGCCCGCAGCGAAAAAAGCCGCGCCAAAAGCCAAGGCGAAGCCAAAAGCTAAGCCTGCCGCAAAAAAATCGGCTGCTAAAGCTAAGGCAAAATCTAAAAAACGCTAAATTAATAATTAAGTCCGGTATCTGGTTCGATAAAACGGATCAGATGCACTCATTTGAAATATAAGCGGCACTGATTGTGTTCACATTTTGCAAAGACCTCATCAGGAGGCTTAAATGCAAAAAAACAAAAAAAAATCTGTTCTAAAAAATCAACGTGGTCAGGGTCTGATCGAATATTTGATCTTGGTCGCGCTGATCGCCGTCGGCACAATCGGCGTTGTCAAAGCCGTTGGTAAAACAATGTCTGTTCAATACGCGCAAATCAATAAATCTATGGGTGGAAGCGTATCAGGATCAATGGTCAAAGGCCGTGTCACAGCGACAGACATGCAACAAAAAGATTTATCAAATTTTGCTGAAGGTCAGTAACACAAATGCCATTGCCAATCGAAAATCAACGCGGCCAAGCCATGGTCGAAGCTGTACTGATGTCATCATTGATATTGGTTAGCACTTTTTTTCTATTGGCGATTTTTTTAAATCAAATTTTTTCTATTGCTGTTGATGATGCTTTAGAAACATATTTTTACTGTCAAATTCAAAAAAAAGACAACTGTAAAAAAATGCTTTCTGATGATTTACACAGTCTCAAGTTACAAAACATCCGACTGACTGAAACTGTTCGGCCGCCACATTTTGAAATTAATCTGCATGCAGAGACGAGCTATAATTATGAATTTTCTAAAAAGAGAAAACTCGAATATGATCGCGCGATCGACTTTTTTTAGTAAATCGTCTCGTTTGCAAAGCGGATTTGTGAACATTTATTTTACATTTTTTTTATCATTATTGATGATGTTCATGTTTTCATTTTGTTTTGTATTTTACGCCAGTCAAAGCAAAGAAGCTTTTCGTAAAATTTGCGTAACTCAAGCTGTCGACATTCAAAAACGACTGATCAAAGCTGAAAAACAACTGTTCGCACTGAATTCTATGTCGACAATGTTACGAGTTAAGCTGATTACATTGTACGCGGCATTAGCCATTTCAATACCGCCAACAACAGCAGCTGTGCTTGCGGCCATCGAACAAGTCAAAATTTTGCAACACGATCTTGAATTGGCTCAAAATGCAATTATCAAAGCCGCCGAAACTGATATTGCAATGAGGTATGGAAAAATGTTTTTTCAAGCCAATAAAGAAAATTTTGAATTTATGAAAAGTTGGTCAAATTTTTTATACATATTAACAGCGACAGTCCCTGTGCATTACCCGCAATTGGCTGTCCGACCGGATTCATGGGGCGGAATAGCTCCCAATTACGAACTTGAAAACGACTTTGTAACTAAACAAAGAGTGGAATTGAAATGGCATAATTTCTTTTCGATCAATCAGCATGTTCAAAAAATTCTGAACCCCAAAGGCTTTTTTGGCGAGCCTGCAATTATGAATTACGAACTGGTTTGCAATATTCAACCTGAACGAAAGGAAACTACATGGAGTTCGACGTGGGATCTAAAAATCAGTCTGGGCAAGCCCTGATTGAGTTTGCCTTGATGGGTTGTTTTTTTGGAACAACCTTAGTGCTGATTGGTACGATGATTGAAACTAAAAATGCAAAAAGTGAAACGTATAAATTATCAACGGAAGTGAAAAATGAACTTAGATATAAAAACCAAAATCAAATCCATCAAATCATTCAAAGACAATAAGCATCTAGTGATTGCTTTTATTTTATTGATTGGTATTTCGATTTACGTCAGTCATGTCAATAGCATTGAAAAATTTGCCGGCGGGCCTGTTCAGGCCGATACGATTATACCAAAAGGTTTTATTTTGTTTCCAATCCAATTAGAAAATATCGATGCCATCAAAGGCGTCATTGATTCGTATGGCGTGATTGATATTTATTGTCGCAGTAAAAACGGCGGTGCGACTAAAAAATTATTATCGAAAGTAAAAATTATACAGGCTCCGTATAATCCCGAAGAATACGCTTTGTTTTTGCCAGAATATTTATCGTCAAAAATGATGTCTGAAACGGGCCCATTTTTAGGCGTGATTCAAAATAAAGCTACCAAGGCCGAATTCGCAGGTCCTGAAACTGAACAACGACAACATAAAGTAAACATCGAATATCAAAAAGGATCTTAATTATGAAAAAAATTTTACTTCTCGTTTTAATAACTAGTCACAATTTAATGGCGCAGACACTGCTGGTGCCAATGAAAAATGTAGACCTCGTAACCTATAAAGAACAGTGTAAAAAATCGGGTTATATTTGTATTGATGTTTTTATGGTTGAAAAATTAAAATCTGAATACACACCCAAATTCGATCAGCTGATCGAAACTCTGGATCTAATGAGCGATCTTGAGCGTAAAAAATTACCTGATGATATCCAAAATATTTTAAAAACAGAAATGATATCCGTCGAACAATTAAATTCATTAATCCAAATCTGTGAAAAAGCTTTGTCGTTGGAATCCAACAAGAAAATTGATTTTATCAAAAAAGAAATGTCAGTTGCCGCAACCAGCATAGAAAGCCTTACTGAAAATGAATCTGAATCGACGACATACATGATTTTTAAAAAGAAATTTTCTGAAAAACAATTTGAGCTGGTCAGAAATCGAATATCGAATTATAAATATTATAAAATAGATGCTTATGGTATAGCCGATAAAAAATCGAACGGTATTGATTTTTTATCAGGTGATTGCGATCATCATCAAATCGCACAAATATTAACTGACAAATTAAATGGCCTGCAAACGCTGCCGATTTTTGAAAAAGAATGCACATTTAGCGCTGAAGTTCACAAATCACTGTCATCAGCCAGTAATTTTGTTGTCGAATATAAAACACCTTTGATTT
>JAYTMM010000330.1:0-6943 GCA_043728555.1 Pseudobdellovibrionaceae bacterium | reverse complement strand
GGCCGCTTAATTAATTTTCCATTTTTTGAAAGCAGTAACAAAGATTCTGATTCATTCAATCCAGCTTTGATTTTATCTGCGATTTTTAGTTCTCGATATTGAACACCCGAAGTATTAAATAAATTTTTAAATGTGCCGCCACGATTTTTTAAATGTACCAACATTTGTTTCAGCTCGGCAAGTGTTGGCGGCTGGTCAACGATGTGCGCAGATTCATAGGATATTTTTTTTGAATCTAAATATTTCAGGGCCTTTACGCAAGTGCTGCATTTATTATATTGGTAGATTTTTGTTTTCAATTCAGAGGGCTCCGTTTTATTCAGAAGATTTTGTTATGTATATTCAACATTATCCTGGTGGTGTTGGATCAGCGCTTGGAGGAGCAGGTTCAGGTGCCGGAGCTGGTGCTGGCGAGGGCTCAGGTGTAGGAGCTGGTGCTGGCGCAGGACTTGGGGTCGGTGCCGGTGCCGGTTCTGGAGCGGGACCTGGAGCGGGACCTGGAGCGGGACCTGGAGCGGGACCTGGAGCGGGACCTGGAGCAGGACCTGGAGCAGGACCTGGAGCGGGACCTGGAGCGGGACCTGGAGCGGGCGACGGATCAGGTATCGGTGCAGGACACGCCGAGAAGCTGCCGCAGTCTGGTAAATTTGCTGAGCACTTATTATTTGCGGCAACGTCTTCACAGAGATCGACTGGTTTTTTTTCTCTTGAAACCAGAGGACCTATACCAGAATTTTTTTTCCAATAATCTGGGAACGGGCAAGTTTCGAATCCACATGTTTTTTCATTATTATAATCGCGACGCATTTGGCGTTGAATAAATTTCTTTTCGACCAAATTACTAAAACAAGAACGACTGCTTCGCTGACAACAATTTACTGCTGTATCGACTCCGGCAATACAGCTGGTGGCCTGAGAATTACTGCCAATGAGTGTTGAACTTGTTTTATAGTAATAGCAACTGATGGCCGTTTTTTGATTGTACGGACAACAGCTTTTAGGATAACTGCCTTCTAGTCGCGGGCAGAAATTATCTTGAACCGAACTGTTTTTATTTCGGCGAAAAAGATCATTATCCGGAAAATCGAAAGCCCGAGCAGTTGTTCCTGCCGCCGCAATGAATATGTTGATAAATATTAAAATAAATAAATGCTGAAATAAAAAATTTCTCATTGTTCAACTTCCCCTGAAAAATAATCATTCAGTATAAAATTAAGATTAATTTGTTTATTTTTATTAGCAACATCAATATCAACTTTTTTATAAGCTGTGTAAGTTCTTGATGGGATCGTTGGCCCCGAAATAGATTTTATTTTTAACGTGGTCTGAATTATATTTTCGTTGTTCAAGTGACTGAATCTATCACCCCAGTTAGGAATCACATTGTCAGGCAAGTCTGTAAATTCACCGGTCACAATTGTAGGTAAATTTTTAACTTCGATGGTCCACATTTCTCCGCTGCAATCTGACGATGTCTGTTTGGTTTTTATGATTTGCACTTTGTCGTCGGGCTGGATTAAATTATTGTTTTCTTGAACGCTGGTGCCTTGTTCAATTTCTGACATCGTATTGACTTGATCAAGATCCAGATCATTCAAAGAATCATTGATATTCGGAAAAGAATGAAAGCGAACTTCAAGATAATCTGGAATTCCGTCTTTGTCAGAATCCAGACCGCCACCCAATGATGTTGGTTTTGAAATTTGTAAAGCCAACAGATCACATTCATTCAGTCCCATCGCATTTTCAGTCAGATCACATTGTAAATTAAAATTTGCACACTGAGGCCCATAATCGACATCTTTACAAATAGAGTCTAAAACAAATCCACCCGTGCGCCGTCGATAAGGATCTGAACCTAAAAGAATTTCTTCGGCATCAGTCAGTCCGTCACCATCAGTATCTGGGCTAAGGCCAACCCGAGAAGCCTTTACATTTAGATTGGTCACAAACAAAGATTCTAATGTGAAATTATCAGGAAGACAGATTTGTGATGTCGCCGTTTTTAAATTAACTAAACCCGCAGCGGCCTGTGAACTTTGCAGATTGACCTTGCTGCAGTTTTGAAAAAATACGATCACGGGAAAAAATCCTAATGTCAGAATAAGAATAATTTTGCGTGAAGAAGCCAAATTTATTTTCATGGCGTTGAAACCTTTTTTTCAACAACAATAAAATCACTCGGTTGGATCAACGGCGTAGCCGCTGTCGGCAAGAATTGATTTTTATTTTTAGTATCCTGAATGAATTCAAAATTTAAAGTGTGCATTCTGAATTCAGATTCATTGATCGAATTTTGCGAAATAGTTTTAAAATACATCATGACTTGATTAGGGCCGACGGTTGTCATTATTGAATCAAGATGATATGTCCAGCCGCCATTATCGCAACCTGAAATTGTATCTGTAAATGTAGAGCTGAACACGAATGGTGGTAACGTATTTTTATCCGGAAAGAAAGGGTCAAGCCCCAGTGAAAGTTCCTCAGCATTAGTCAGTCCATCGCCATCAATGTCAGTGTTTGAATCTGCAGACAGCGGATTTAAGCCTTTTAAAATTTCAATATAATCAGGAATTCCATCATTGTCAGAATCAATTCCTGCCAGATTTGGATTCGTCGCGTATTGATCAAGTTTTAAAATTTTAACATCGCAGTCTAACATATTGAATTGATTGATCAGCTGTGCATTGCAGGTGATTTTTGATTTTTCTTCGATACATTTTTCGCGACCGCCTAAAATTTTGCAAATACCATCCAGCACGCCCGGTACCATAGATCGTGGATTTAAAGGGTCGCTATGAAAAATATTTTTTTCATCCTCGTCAGTGATTCCGTCGGCATCCGAGTCTAACATCAGTCGCGTGCCGATTTGGATTCGATTTAAATTTACAGCAACAATTGAATTTGTTTTGTAAACGAGTGACCGATCAACAGACAATAATTTACAGAATGGATTCTGAGAACTGCTGGTGGCATTCGACATGTTTCCAAGATTTACAGGTTCGTTGGTTTGTCCGACGACGGAAAGATATTTCATATAGTTTTCAATATTTGTATCGCGATTTCCAGATTTAGAATAATAGATTGAATGGATACGAATATTTTTTGAAAGTGCAGACGATAACTTCATCGTGTAATTCAGTTTTGCATCCATAAGGTCGGTATAACATTTCACCTTGTCAATAACGGAAGTGCTTTCGCATCCTGTTGATTCGGCGACAGCGGCACCATCTGAAACAAAAAATACTTGATAATTTATGGCTGAATTTGTCGTCATCAGATCATTTTCAATCGTTTGACTTAAGCAGTCCGTCGCAGCGACATAATTGGTTTGTTTCGATAACAACGGTGCAACGACAGAACTTGAGTAGGGTGTTGTGGGTTTTTTGAAGCGTTCGTAAATTGTTCGTTCCGTATTAGCCAGCAGTTGCATCTCGTCAATTTTTTGAATTGCTGTTGTGCCACTGTAAAAACTGGGTTGGCAGATCAATGTTTTTGATTGTCCATTGGTTTGAATGTTTCCGGCCAGATCTGAAAAACCGATAACAGAGTATTCGGTGTTGAGGTCTCGGTTTCCGCACGTTGAAACAAAATCCTTAAGCGCATCGAATCTTTTTCCAGCAGGATCAGTACCCAATTCAGATGAAAAAAAACTATAGCGCTGACCCGTTGTCAGACGTCCGTTAAACAGTAAGTCATCTTTAAAAAATTCGCCCAAATTTGAACGACTGAGATCAATAATAAAAACAAATTTTGTTTTTTCGGGTTGTAATGATTTGGCATTTACACACGACTGCGCTGTTACGTTTGGCTTGGCAACAGGTAAAACTTCGGCTTGACTGGGCAATGCAGTGATCGCAACCTTGCTGCAATTCTGAAATGGAATCAGTATGAAAATAGCTGAGATTATAAAAAAGATGGCAATATTTTTTTTATAAATCATTTGTCGACTCGGACGCGATCAACGACTTTCATTTGGAAAAAATCAGAAATATTTATTTTTCCTAAATTTGTCTGTGCTTGTAAAACGTTAACTTCAGAATCAAGGATCTCCCAGTAAACTTTCTGAGGCTCGTCGGGATCAATAATTCTTAAAAGAGCAACAAGGTTATTTGTATTCGGTTTTAAGATAGGTCTAATTAAAGATTGTCGCGAATTGACCTTTGCAGTTGAGGGGTTGAATCCGCGTGCGCCACTTCTTAAATAATAATTGTCCGGGACCAAAATTCTGGGTACTGCAGCCATTGTTTTTATCATTGGAAAATTGTCGATGCCTAAATCAAGACGATCAACACGAACACGTCCTATATTTGCATCGTTTACAAAATTGGGTGCTAAAAATTTAAGTGAAATTTTAATTAAATTCAGTGGATTTATGTATTGCGGTTTTTGCAATGGAGACAGCCCCATAGTAAAATTGATCATATCGGATAATCCGTCTGAATTCGAATCTGTTTTATTATCGTCAACAAGGGGATTGCTGCCATTCAAAACTTCCAGAATATCTGGAATGCCATCGCCATCAGTATCAAAATCGTACGAATCAGTACCGATTGTCATTTCATCGCATTCGTTCAGACCGTCACCATCGGAATCAAGTTTTGGATCACATAGACGAGCTTGGGCTAAAGCTTCGCAACGACGCTTCAGTGTTGGTTCAATATTAATAGAGTCTAAGCAGTATCCATTTGAACGTGGATTCATTGGATCAAGTCCTCTGAGAATTTCTAAATCATCAGGGACACCGTCGCCATCAGTATCAATGTGAGGGTTACCGTTGTTGTCCAATTTGTAATTCATATTTAAAATAAATACATTTGTAATTTTGAAAGTTGTAACACCTGTATTGACGTTCGCAATTCGATAAGGCGCTGTTGCATTTGGCAAAAGTATAATTTGAGAAGTGACATTTCTTTCGATGGATTTCGAATGAAGATAATCAATCACGTTGATTTGATTTCTCGGAAACTCATCGCCTGTTCTGGATTGTTGAGTCAGTCTGTCGACAGATTTAAACACGATCGGATCAACTGGAGAATTATTTGTTAAATGTAAAAATTCAGTTTCAACTAATCCAGCGCCATAATATTTTGTCAGGCCTTGAATCAGCGACAGTTTTAAATCTGCATCAACCAAGTTTGAATAATTTGATGTTCCCCAAGCTTCTTGCAGTTCAGTTTGGCAAAGTGTGCAGTCTGAAAACACAGCGGGCTCAAGTGCTTTTGTAAATTGCTCTTGAAGAGGATTCACACGTTGATCGGCAAAGGCAATAATTTTAAATGCTGTCTGAGTCAGTTCACCAGACAGCGCCAGTTTTTCCATTTCTTTGTCAATCAGCGGAAAGCTGTTTGTCATTGCATATTGATAGCTGGACGTACCCATTTTATTTTTATCCAAGTTCGGATCGTTCAAAAATCTTTGGTCTGGTGGTGTGATGACAGCCAGCTTTTCTGTTTCGTGAATATTTTTTAGATAAATCAATCCTTCATCAAGTTTAGGGTCTATGAGTGATAAGAAGGCCAAATTTTTTAAAGGATAATTCATTAGAAGACGATTAAAGGCAGCGCCTGAAGCGGTCGGTATAATCAGGATTTGTGTTCGTTCAAGAAATTCTGGATTGTGACTGTTGCGCATTTGTCCGATCCACGTATTTAAAACAGCAAATCGATTTCCTGCGAAATCCGAACCTTTATATGTTTTGTGATTTGGCAATCCGACAGGATTTGCAGGGTTTTTGTAATCTAAAGTCATTGAGCCGAAGGGTAACGATGTATCGACAGAACAATCTGAAACTCGATAGCGTGAATCATTAAAGTTTGAATCTTCAGGAAAGTTCGGATCAAAATCTGTATAGCTTTGGTCAAAGCCATGAATCGAATTAGAAACATCGACATCAAACGGGCAGGGGCCAGAAACCATTGAATACGACATATCAATAAAAAATACATAACGACGATTCCATTTTTGAGTCGTCGGAGGCTTCATATCAAGTTCCATCCCGACGGTTGATTGAGACGAAAATTTGATGGGATCAACATTGATCTTGCCACAATTCTGAAACGAGAATGTAAACAGCAATAATATTAAAAATATTGGAAAATAGTTTAATACAAAACGTTTTTGTTTCAAAAGTCCCCCGTAATCTATATCGGCCGAAGGTCTAAATTTCTAAACCCTTTTTTTTGAATAAATTTTAGTCGCAATATTTTAAATTTGCGGACAGTGTTTCTTTTTGAGATTATTATGACTTAACTTTTAGAAACTCTATTAAATCGTTCTTGTCTAATTTGAAATAGACTAAAGACTATAAAAAAATATAAAATTCTATTCGTATGCCACAATCAGACGAAGAGTGTTTTAATTTGAGATATATTAAACTGGCATTCAGCTAAATATTTTTTTGAGTCAATTTCGTATCGAGGTACTTTGTGGAAATTCTAAAGTCGATTATTGAAAATTTTAAACACGAGCCGCTTTTTATGTGGTCAATTTTATTAACGTCAGTGGTTGGAATGGCCATCGCCGTTGAAAGATTGATTTATGTTCAGTCGGCAGCATCTTTAGATAAAGATGCATTTATGAATCGTGTATTTGCACAAATTCTTAAAGGCAATCTTCAAGGTGCAATTCAGGTCTGCATGCAGACAGAAAATCCACTGACTGAAATTGTGAAAGAAGGCTTGATCGCTGTTGCAAACAATAAATCTGCCGAAGAAGTGCAAACGGCCATGGATGCTGTAGCACTTCGAGAAATCCCTAAACTTGAAAAAAGAACAAGTTTATTAGCGTTAACATCGAATTTAGCAACACTGATTGGTCTGCTGGGAACGATTGCCGGTCTGATCGGTGCATTCAAAGCTGTGGCGGGCGTCAGTCCTGATCAAAAGGCTGCGATGCTATCAAGTTCAATTTCTTTAGCAATGAATTGTACGGCGTTCGGGTT
>JAYTMM010000329.1:0-2851 GCA_043728555.1 Pseudobdellovibrionaceae bacterium | reverse complement strand
AGTGCCAGAACTGTTAAAAATTAAAAAATTGTCGCAGAAAAAAATATTTATTGGTTACAGTGATGTAACAACATTACATTTATGGCTGAATCAAAAAATGAACTGGCCGACAGTTCATGGTCCTTTATTGGATCGTTGTGGCCAAAATCAATTGTCTGAACTGCAGAAAAATGAATTATTGGGATTGCTATCGGGTCAAAAAAAAGAAATTCATTTTTCAAATTTGAAGGCTTTAAATCCTGCAGCTCAGAAAATTAAAAATAAAAAAATCGAAGGAAAAATTTTTGGTGGAAACTTAACTGTATTTTGCTCAAGCCTTGGAACACCTCTGCAAATAAAAATTCAAAATGATTTTTTGTTTTTTGAGGATATTGGCGAACGCGGGTATCGAATTGATCGAATGTTGCATCAAATTGAACAAACTGGGATTTTAAAAAAATGCAAGGCTGTGTTTTTGGGAGATTTTATATTGGGTCAAGAAACTAACGGCGAAAACCATGTGTGGTCTACCATTCAAAACTTTTTTGAAAAATCAAAAATACCTGTTTTTTCAGGTCTTGAATGCGGTCACGGCGAAGTTCAGCGGCCATTAATTTTAAACTCAAAAGCAACTCTGACTTGTTCGGATTCAATTCGTTTGCTAACATCTATGTAATGAAACAAACAGGACTTGAAAAATCGCTCTCAGAAAAATTAAAAATTGCTATCCAAGATGTCACCCCGGGTGTCTGTGTTCGCGCTTATCATGGCGGACGACTTATTTGTGACGTGCAAGTTGGGCATACACATCCATATTATGATTTAGCATCTTTAACTAAAGTTTTTTTTACACAACAAACAATGATGCAGGCCTTTGACCAAAATCTGTGGACGTTGGAATCAAAAGTTGTTGATTTTTTACCAGATTTTTTTAATTCAGAGATGACAGTTCAATCTTTGTTAACGCACAGTTCGGGGCTGGATTGGTGGCAGCCGTTTTATAGAACGCTAACGACAAATAATAATATCGAACAAGATTGGCAAACTCAGCGTCAAAAAATTTATCAGCTGATTAACAAACCAGAAAATTTAAAACCAACTGGAAAATCTGTGTACTCAGATTTGGGATTTATTTTGTTAGGTTTTATTTTAGAAAAAATTTATCAAAAAAATATTTTAGAAATTTGGTTAGAAACGAAAAATAATTATTATCCTGACACAACGGTGGATTTTAATTTAAATAACAAGCCACTTTTTGATATAAATCAATATGCCCCGACCGAAGAATGTGTCATTCGAAAACAAGTCTTAAGAGGTATTGTGCATGATGAAAACACTTGGGCTTTGGGTGGCATATCAAGTCATGCAGGATTATTTGGAAGCATCGATGATTTATCAACGATGGCTTTAAATACCAGATCACAATTAATGGGTATTGCTAAATACAAAGTTCGTCAAAAAACGGCGCAGTTGTTTGCAACGCGTGCAATTCCAAGTGATGTCGGTGATTGGGCCTTAGGTTACATGATGCCGTCGGTTGAAAATGCTAGTTGCGGTCCGCATTTTTCAATTCATTCGATCGGGCACACGGGGTTTACGGGGACTTCTTTTTGGTATGATCCAAGAAATGATTTATTAGTTTTAGCTTTAAGTAACCGAGTCAACTACGGACGTGATAACAGACGTTACGTTAATCTTCGTCCGCAAATTCATTCGTGGATTTTTGAATCTATAAAAAGGGTGATATAGTGACACAGTCAAGTCTTAATAATTTAAAAAAAAATGCGCATGTTCATTTGATGGGGATTTGCGGAACTGCGATGGCTTCGCTTGCCGGATTATTAAAAGATCAAGGTTTTAAAGTGACTGGTTCGGATTCAAATCCGTATCCACCGATGTCGACGCAGCTTGAATCCTTAGGTATCCAAATTCAAAAACCCTACGCCAAAGAAAATTTAAATCCACGACCTGATTTTGTAATCGTAGGCAATGTCATTTCTGCGAACAACCCCGAGGCGATTGAATTAAATCATTTACAAATTCCATTTTGTTCGTTACCGCAAGCGATGGGTGAATTTATTATTGCAGACCGTGATTCATATGTGGTTGCTGGTACTCACGGAAAAACGACAACAACTTCGATCATGAGCTGGATCTGTGAAATGTCGAATTTGAATCCCGGTTTTTTAATTGGCGGAATTCCCAAAAATTTTTCGCAAAGTTTTAGATCACCCAAAGCAAATACTTTTGTTATTGAAGGTGACGAATACGATACGGCCTATTTTGATAAGGTTCCCAAATTTATTCATTACAAACCTAAGAATGTGATTTTGACGTCAGTTGAATTTGATCACGCCGATATTTACAAAGATTTTCAAGCCGTCAAAGATGCGTTCATAACATTAATGAAATTAATTCCAGAAAATGGCAATTTGGTTTTCTGGGGTGATGATGAAAATGTAAGTGCTGTAAGCCAACACTGCAAAATCAAAAATAATTTTTCATATGGTTTTAAATCCAACAATAATTTCATCTGTGAAATCATCGAAGAATCTGAAGGGCTAACCAGATTTCAAGTTACACACGATCAGAATTTATTAGGAATTTTTGTCACAACATTGACCGGAAAATATAATATTTTAAATGCCACGGCCACAATTGCCATGAGTTTTTTGAACCAGTTGTCATTCGATGGTGTTCAAAAAGCAATTTCAACGTTTGCTGGTGTGAAGCGTCGTCAAGAAATTCTGGGCGAACCGAACGGCATTTTAATCATCGAAGATTTCGCACATCATCCGACAGCGGTGAAGCAAACGATCGAAGCCATTCAAAATAAATATAAATCCAGAAAAGTTTTCTCAGTTTTTGAACC
>JAYTMM010000328.1:0-5873 GCA_043728555.1 Pseudobdellovibrionaceae bacterium | reverse complement strand
CGTTCGAAGCGCTTAAGAAATTATCTGCTCAAATTATTTCAGATTTGCCGCAAGTTTGAAATATTCAGTAAAATTTAAGATATCAACAAACAACAGTACTTAGGTCTGGTTGATCTGCTGGTCTAGGCAACGTATGATTTAGGGCTTATGAAAAACATACTTTTGTTAATTATCGCGGCGTCTTTATTTTCATGTGTTCACAATCAAACTGAAACCGAAAAGAATTCTCAGTACACTGAAAAAGGTGATCTGCAAAATTTCAGAGTTTCTGATGGACCAACGACAATAGTAACCAATCAACCGACGACGCAAGAGCTTGAAACAATCCCTATCGAAGTTAATGAAAACGTCGAAATGTGGATTAAATATTTCCAAGGGCGTGGGCGACCGCACATGGAAAGGTACTTGGCCAGATCAACTCGCTATGAAGCGCTGATGAAAAAAGTTTTACGTGATAATAAATTACCCGAAGATTTGTTTTACATTGCTTTGATTGAATCAGGATTTACTTCGAATGCCAGATCAACGGCATCGGCGGTCGGATTTTGGCAATTTATTCGCGGCACTGGTAAACGTTACAAGCTTGAAATTAATAAAATGGTTGATGAACGACGGGATCCGATTTTAGCGACGCAGGCGGCGGCAGAATATTTCAAAGATTTATTTAAACTTTTAGATTCGTGGTATTTGTCAATGGCGGCATATAATGTCGGTGAAGGCCGCGTTTTAAAAGTCGTTAAAAAATACAAAACCCATGATTTTTGGGAGCTTTCAAGAAATAAACACGCACTGCCACGTGAAACAGATAATTACGTCCCGAAATATATCGCTGCGAAAATGATTGCAAAAAATCCTGATAAATACGGTTTTGAAGGTATTGATTACATGACGCCGATTGAATTTGATTATTTAAGTTTCGACCAGCCAGTGAATTTAAAATTGATGGCAGAAAAAATGAATATCAATTATGAAGATTTCAAAGATCTTAATCCTAAATACAAAGGCGAGATTGCACCGCTGGATAACGGAAAATTAAATTTGAGAATTCCACCAGGAACATTGCAGGCGGGTCTTGATGCCGCAAAATTAAGTATCGCTGCGGTCGTGGATTTTGTGCCGGATCAAAATGAATTTGATACGCATAAGGTTAAGCGCGGCGAAACGTTATCAACAATTGCCAGAAAATACAGAACAAATATTGCTTATTTACGTGAAATTAATGATTTGGCTCGTAAAAAGAAATTGCGTGTAGGTCAAAAATTATTAGTTCCAGATCGAACATCTGTCGTAAAAAATAAAAAATCAAAAACTGAAACTAAAGAAATTGTTAAAGGCGCATTTTATATTGTTCAGCCGGGGGATTCATTGGCTTCGATTGCAGAAAAATATAAAATTAGCGTGTTGGATTTGAAAAAGAAAAACAAGTTATCGCGTAAATCGAAACTGCGTTCGGGTCGCAGACTTGTGTTGCCAGATGGTGCTAGTGTCGTAAATTAAATAAAAAAAATCCAAGCTTCTCATCAGTGAAATGCTTGGATCTAAGGGGAATGAAACCAATCCATGAATAATTTTTTTTGTTCTTCCATTGCAGTCTTCACCGCAGGTCGTAATACCTTTGGCAGCTGGCTGGCAAATAAAAGCTCAGCGAAAGCTGAGCCATAAATTAGCCCCTATAGTTTTGCGTCCTTTCATTTCTGAAAGTTTGCCTTGAGACAAAAGAAGAATACGGATTAATCCGTGTTCTATTCAACCGCTAGTGACCTCCTATTAGGTAAAATTATGCGATTTGCCTCTTTTTATTTTGTGAAATATTTTATTGCCCGAAACATCACTTTGGTACTTTATCGTTATGACTAAAAACTCTTCTCATCAAACGTCCTCCGGTTAGGATGAAAGTTGCTAAGACTCTCATCATTATGTGCTGTGAATACAGAATAACAGACACTTCAATTGAATTTCCATTTTTTTTATTTTAATCTCAAAATAATATATTTTTCGTTTTAAAAGGATACATATGGTCGCATTAAATGCCGTTACGAAACAACAAGGTTCAAAAATTCTGTTCGCGAACGGATCATTACAAATCAATCCCGGCGAAAAAATCGGGCTGGTTGGGCCGAACGGCGCGGGTAAAACCACAATTTTCAGATTAATTATGGGTGAAGAATCCGTAGATCAGGGTTCTGTCAGCAAGCCCGATAAAATTCGTGTCGGATATTTTTCACAAAATATCGAAGACATGAAAGGTCGCAGTGTTATTTCAGAAGTGATGTCTGCAGGTAATTTGGAATTATTAACTTCAGAAATTAAACGCCTCGAAGAAAAATTATCTGATCCCGATTTAACCGAAGACGACATGATGAAGACCGTAGAACTTTATGGTGAACTGCAATCTGAATTTGAAAGCATCGGCGGATACGATTTAGAATCACGCGCAAAAGAAATTTTAGGTGGTCTTGGTTTTTCAAACGAAGATATGCTGATGGATGTCGGCCAGTTTTCGGGCGGATGGAAAATGCGCGTGTCATTGTCGAAAATTTTATTATTAATTCCTGATGTTTTATTAATGGATGAGCCGACGAATCATTTAGATGTCGAATCGATTGTGTGGCTTGAAAGTTGGTTGCAAGCATTCAAAGGTTCAGTTCTGATGACGTCGCATGATCGTGATTTTATGAATCGCTTAGTGACTAAAATTGTTGAAATCGCCAACCGAGCCATTACAACCTACGGCGGTAATTACGATTTTTATGAAAAAGAACGCGACATCAGAAAAGAACAATTAATTGCTCAAGCACGCCGTCAAGACGACATGCTGGCCAAAGAAGAAGAATTCATCGCTAGGTTCGCCGCACGCGCATCGCACGCAGCACAAGTGCAATCGCGAGTTAAAAAAATTGATAAAATTGAACGCATCGAAATTCCCATCGAAGAACGTGCGATGGAATTTGTCTGGCCTGTTCCACCGCGCGGAGGTGACGAAGTTGTTCGTGTCACGTCACTAGCAAAAACATATTCATTAACTGATGGTCGCGAAAAAAATGTTTTCGCCGGAGCAACAGCATTGGTGAAACGCGCGGATCGCGTGGCCATTGTTGGTGTCAACGGTGCCGGTAAATCCACATTTTTAAAAATTGTCACTGGCCAAACAGATCCGACATCAGGCGTTTGCCAAGTGGGTTCCAGCATCGTGACCGGATATTTTTCGCAAAATTCGATGGATGTTTTAGATCCTAAAAAAACAATTTTACAAGAAGTCGAATCACGCGTTCCGAATTCATCCATTGGAACAATTCGAAGCTTATTAGGTGCTTTTTTATTTTCGGGTGAAGAAGTTGAAAAGAAAATTTCAGTTTTATCTGGCGGAGAAAAATCACGCGTTTTATTAGCGTGTATTTTATCACACCCTGTGAATTTATTGGTTCTGGACGAGCCAACAAATCACTTAGACATCCGTTCGCGCGAAGTATTATTAAAAGCGATCAAAGAATTTCCAGGCACTGTGATGATGGTTTCCCATGATCGTTTTTTCTTGCGCGAAATCACAACCAGGGTTTTCGAAATCGATAAAAACAATTTAAATACGTATGATATGACGTACAATGAATATACAGAACATAAGGCGAAGAGCTTATAAAAGCTCTTGCAATTTCCGCGCAATTTCTTTAATCGCCACGGCTTCTGCACAATCCGAATAACTTTCCATAATCGGAATGCCAGATTCAGAGCCCAATGACACGTTCGTATTAAATGGAACTTCGGCCAGTTTTAATAAATTTTTTGATTTTAAATATGAATCAATTTCACCTTTGGGAAACAATTGAATTTTTTCGCCAGATTCAGATAACATGTACGACATATTTTCGACGACACCTGCGATTTTTACTCCGGTACGTTCGAACATGTCGATGGCTTTTTTTGCGTCTATGAGGGAAATATTTTGCGGAGTCGTGACAATGACGGCTCCACTGACTGGAACTTTTTGAACCAATGATAATTGAACATCACCTGTGCCAGGTGGCAGATCGATGACTAAATAATCAAGCTCACCCCACTGAACATCGCGAAAAAATTGATCCATTGCTTTGAACAACATAGGACCTCTCCAAACAATCGCCGAAGCTTCGTCGACCAGAAATCCCATGCTCATGACTTTGATGCCGTGTCTGACCAGTGGATCAATTTGATTTCCAGAATTGATGGTGGGTTTTTGATTAAGCGCACCCATCATTCGAGGAATTGATGGCCCGTAAATGTCTGCGTCTAATAATCCAACAGTGCCATACTCTTTGAGCGCCAGCGCCAAGTTCGTAGCGATCGTACTTTTGCCAACTCCGCCTTTGCCAGAAGCTACGGCGATGATTTTTTTTACACCAGGGATTGCAACTTGTTGATCGAATGGATTTGTTGCCATGCTCAGTCTCCTTTTAAGACAGCTTTGATTCAAATGAAAAACCAAAGTCAGTAATTTAGTTTACAAAATATACAGTTCATTTCATAATTAATTTATCGTGAACAGCCAACAGCTATTTTATTTAAATATCATTATGGGTGCGTTTTTTATAGCATACATTGTGTTCGGACGCTCGAAACAAAAGCCTCCGACAAAATTAAACATGCGCGCTGTCAATAATTCAGACATTACATCCACTGAAAACGTGAATTTACAAAAACATTTGAATCAAAAATCAACGCAACGATATATTCCAGAACCAAAACAATCGCTTTTAGAGGCGGAAGCTCCGTTTTTGAATCAAAACGTGAATTTAAAATCACAGGGTGCGAAGCCAACCAAACAACTTAGCATTTTTTTCATGTACAATGGGCACGACTGGGAAGCCCACGAGGTTTTAGGAATCCCGCAGGGCGCCAGCGTCGATATTGCGACGAAAGCATATCAAGACCAATTAAAGACTTCACAGCCATCCAGCTATGAATTTTTAGAATCAGCTTACAGCGCCATTTTTAAAAAACGGCGCAACGAGAAATTATAGTTTACTAATTAATGTTTCTGCGAACGCCAGCAATTAATGCTTCTGCGAACCAATCATCAAATCTGCAATTAATTTCGAAAAACGAACTGGGTTTGGAATTGAATTCCCTTCGGCTAATAACGCTTGATTAAATAAAATTTCAGACCAGTTTTTTAACTGTTCATCATCGGCTTTGATCATAGCTTCAAAAATGAGATGATTCGGGTTAATTTCTAAAATACGTTTTGTTTCGCCGCGTGGTGCACCTTCGCCCATTTGCGAAAGAATTTTTTGCATGTTTGCCGATATATCGTTTTGGCCACTGACCAAACAGACAGGTGTTTCAGTTAAACGATCTGAAATCACAACGTCTTTGACGTGTTCTGATAAATTGGTTTTCATTTTTTCCATCAAGGCAGCAAAACGTTCAGTCTGTGCTTTTTTAACAGTTTCTTTTTCTTTTTGTTCAGTTTCTGAATCCAGATTTAAACCTTCTTTGGTGACTGAAACTAAATTTTTGTCTTTGAATTTTGTTAAACCTTGAGTGACCCATTCATCAACTGCATCGGTTAAAAATAAAACTTCAAAGTTTTTTTGTTTCAACATTTCAAGGTACGGAGATTGTTTCACGGTTTCTAAACGTTCACCTGTAATAAAATAAATTTCTTTTTGTTCGGGTTTCATACGATTGACATATTCTTCCAATGTTGTCAGACCGTCTGAATTCGTCGATTGAAATAATAACAGATCTTGAATTTTTTCAACCTGAGTTGGATCTGTGGGGATACCTTCTTTTAGAGTTGTTCCGAATTCATTCCAAAATTTTTCGTATTCTGCGCGGTCTTTGTTTAACCAATCTTTCAGTGTGCTAAAAATTTTCGAAACTATATTTTTTCGGAT
>JAYTMM010000327.1:0-13083 GCA_043728555.1 Pseudobdellovibrionaceae bacterium | reverse complement strand
ATGCAAACTAAAGACGAAGTTGTTGTTGGCGCCGCAGAAAAACAAATTGCTGAGGCTGAACAAAAATTAGCAAAACAAAATCTGACTGACGATGAATTTGAAAACACAATTAACGACATTCAAAAAGCGCGCGTTGGATTACAACTTTTGAATTAAATTCAGCCTGTTCGTTTTAAATAAAAATATCAAGACCAAGGCCTTAAGACCTTGGTCTTTTTTTTATGAAAACTTTCAATTTAAAAAAACAGTTCATACAATGGAAGAATGAAGAAAAATATTTTTCTAAGCACTTTATTTGGGTTCGTTTTTTTATTGTCTACAGTCTGTTTTGCACAAGATTATTCCGACCCAGTTTCTGATGGCGAAATCGTTGTCGAAAAAACTACAGATCTGACACAAAACTATCGCGACCGCAGAAATCGTTATGGAATTTTATTTGCTGTTAATTATGAAAAATTCACTCCTAATGATTATGTGTCTTTGATCCAAAATAAAACTTTCGACGAAATGTCAGGTGGCGATTCAATTCCGGTTGTGGGCGCTGAACTTGGTGTAAAAATGAATATGTCACTGGGATCGCTGTCTGGAATTATTGGATACGCGGGCGGCACATACGCGAATGAAAAAAATAAAATTGAAAAAATTTCTGTGAAAATTAAAAAAATATCATTAAATTTCGCTATGGATAATTTAATGAGCGAGCCGTGGGTTGTTCCTTATGGTCAAGTTGGCGCAAATGAAATTGACTGGAGCGAGCAGAGCGCAGACAGTGGCGGCGTCTCAAAAGAAGAAACTTTTACGACGAGTTGGAATTTAACCTACAAAGTCGGTTTAATGATTCAGTTGGATTGGCTGGAAGGTTCGATCGACAACAATACTCATACGAACGGATTAAAATCATCGGGCCTGCAGAATACATTTCTAGATATTTTTTATTCTTCGTATGCAGAACCATCGGAGACAGCAACTGTGGCTGGCGTAACAGGTGAAGCAAGTTTAAAAAGTGAAAATTTTGGCTTGGGATTAAAGCTGGAATTTTAATATGAGAAACGTTTTTAAAATAATTTTTATTTTGTTATTATTTCAATTTGAGACTTTAAAAGCAGAAAACGTAATCTGCAGCCAACCAAATTTTGTTGTTGTTCCAGAATTCACGTTAAGAACATTAAAAGCGTTGAATGTTGCTTTTATGGCGTATGAATCGGTGCCCAGCAATAATAAATATCCGCAAATTACAAAAGCCAAATCGTCCGTCGCAGCAAATTTACGATCTGGAACATCCGTGAACGTTGGTGACAAAATTGAAACGGGTCCCGGCCAGAAAGTGATGCTTAGGTTTTTCTTGCCAATCGAACAAATTATTACGATTGATGAAAATACAATTGTTGAAGTCAATACATTGCCGAACCAAGACTGCACTAGCATCATAAATGTTTCTAAAGGTAAAGTTACAACAGAGGGCGAACACAAAAACATTCAAGCGACCGAAAAATGTTTTAAACAACCAGAAGTTCAAACTCCAGCGGTAGAAATAAAGCCCAACGGGACAAAATATTCAGTCGACCTGAACAGCGCGATTGCAGATGCTAACGGCGAAGCTGTTCAGGAAGAAAATTATGCCGTTGAAAAAGGTTCGATTCAAATTAAACTAAAAAAAGCACGGCCGAATAAAAAATCTGAAAGAATCGCTAAAAATGGAACATTTAATTTAAAAGCAGGTCAAAAAGCAAAAGTTAAAATTAACGAAAAAACTCAGGTTGCTGATATCGAAGTGATTGAGCCGTGAAAACAGTTTTAATTATTTTTTTAGGTTTAAGCTCTATCTCATCTCTGTCGCAGATTAATCAACAAAAAAATAAAACAGAGGCTGGCGTTTGTGTTGATTGCGATAAAAAAAATGTAGAGGAAATCAAGGGATCAAACGGCAGTCAACGTTTTTTGCCGCTTAAAGATTTTATACAAAAAAATTCAAAAATTTCAGATGAATCAAAAACAATGATAAAAAATTTTACGAATGCAGGTTTGATTTGTGACGAAACAAATCCAAGTCGCGGCGACAGAGCTGTTGAATGCAAAGGTATTGTTTTGCCATATGAAAAAACTGTGCGCATTTATATCCCGCGCAATTTAAAAAATTCAAAGCAAATCAGCAAAGCGAATTATTTTTTTCACGGCTTTAAAAGCAATCAAACGTTTGAAAAAAATATAAACGATTTAAATGGCGCCGGAGATTTTGCCGGCATAGTTGAAAAATCGAAATCAGAAAATTCGATTTTGATTGTTCCTGAAAGCGATGGCCAATGCACAGATTATAAAAAAATAATTAATAATTCAAAAGTATTTACAGATTTACAGGCGGAAATTGAAAGAAAATCAGGAGCTCAGTTTTTACAAAATACTTTATCTGGGCATAGTGGCGCGTACCTGACAATTGATGCGCTACTTAAAAATTCAGAGATCAGGAAAAAAATAAAAAGCATCGCCCTGTTTGATTCTATTTATGATTCACAAACAAGTCTTCCCGGTGTCCGCAGTTGGCTTGAGCTATCCACGCAAAATAAAATAAAAATCTCCTATGTGACCGGCTCACAGGAATCCACACGGTTACAGACACAAAAATTTTTGTCACGGACAGTAAAAAATGAAAATCAAATCAATGTGCAAACACTAAATAGTCTGGCCGCCGGCGCCCACATGTCGGCAATGCAAAAGGGCGGCTTTTCAGATTTTTTAAAAGATTAGTTCAAAAAAGATATTCTTAATTTAATATGTTCTAAACCAAACTTAACAAATAATTCAGTTCTTCGTAAACATTCGACCACGTGATCGCGTTCATGCGAACATTCAGTCGCTGATCAGGCGTTAAAGAATATTTTTTATTTTCGCGCATTGATAATTGAATCGCTTTTTCAGGGCTTAACTTTGTGCGATCTGTAAAAATTAAAGAAATGTTTTTTAATCCCGCGCTAACATCGCGCACGCCCAAATTTTTACACTGTCTACGAATCAGCATCAGACCCATTAAATTCACCACGGGCTCTGGCAGTTCACCGAATTGATCTTTCAATTCGGTTTCGATCACGTCCAGATCGTCTTGTGATTTAATATCAGCCAAGGCTTTGTAATAACTCAGTCTCATTCGGATATCAGGAATATATTTATCTGGAATGAGCGCAGGAATTTTTAAATTAATTTCTGGGTCTAATTCAAAATCAGGTAAAATTTCACCTTTGGCTTCAGCCAAAGTTTCATTTAATAAATCCATATACATTTCGTAACCGACACTATTCACGTGGCCCGATTGATCGTCGCCTAAAATATTTCCGGCGCCTCGAAGTTCTAAATCATATTGTGCTATTTTGATTCCTGAGCCCAAGGCTGAATTATCTTGGATAATTTTAAGACGTTCCTGCGCAAGTTTTTCAATCTTGCGATCCTTGGGCATTAATAAATAACAATACGCGCGCGCTTTGCTGCGACCAACGCGCCCGCGCAATTGATACAACTGTGACAAACCAAACATATGCGCTTGATCAATAAACATTGTATTTGCACGCGGGACATCCATTCCAGATTCAACAATCGCTGTACAAATTAAAATATCAATTTCATGAGCGAAAAAGGCCAGCATTGCAGTTTCAAGTTCGTCTTCGGCCATTTGACCGTGGGCGACTTTGATTCGGGCATCGGGCATAATTTGTCTGATTTCATCGGCGATGCCGTAAATACTTTGTACGCGGTTATGAATAAAATAAATTTGCCCGCCGCGTGCGATTTCTGATGTCATCGCTTTTCGAATCATTTCAGGATCAAATTTTGACACAAAAGTTCTGGTCGGTAAGCGATCGACAGGAGCTGTATTAATAATTGATAAATCACGAACTCCAGTGAAGCTCATGTTTAGTGTTCTGGGAATTGGCGTTGCAGATAATGTTAATGTATCAACAGCGATTTTAAATTTTTTAATTTTTTCTTTGTGCGTGACGCCGAACTTTTGCTCTTCGTCGACAATCAATAAACCTAAATCTTTAAACACAACATCTTTACTGAGCAATCGGTGAGTGCCGATCAGAATATCGACTTTGCCGTCTTTTAATAAGGCTAAAGTTTTTTTCTGATCAGCCGTTGAAACGAACCTATTCAGGGATCTGATTTCAATTTTTGAATCGTCAGTTTGAAAACTTGAAAATCGTTTTTTAAAAGTTTCTAAATGTTGAAACGTTAAAACAGTTGTTGGCGCTAACACAGCGACTTGTTTTTTATTTTGCACAGCCTGAAATGCGGCGCGCATTGAGACTTCGGTTTTGCCAAAACCCACGTCACCACACACAAGTCGGTCCATGGGTTTGTCAGAAGCGAAATCTTTTTGAATTTCATTGATTGCACGCATTTGATCATTCGTTTCAGCAAATGGAAAATCACGTTCGAATTTTCCGTAACTGATTTCATCAAAAACAAAAGCATCGCGTTTAATTTCAGCCCGTGCCGCATACAGTTTTAATAATTCAGCAGCAATGTCACGAAGGTGACCTTTGACTTTGATTTTTGTTTTTTCCCAGCCAGTACCGCCCAATTTATCAAGAATCGTGGTTTGCGAAGCGCCCGAAAATTTTTGCAGTTGGCCCACGCGATAAACGGGCAAATACAATTTATCTTTGTCTTTGTAGGCGACCTGAATAAATTCAGACTCGATGCCGCCGACATTCATAATTTTTAAACCTTCGTAAACACCAATGCCGTGCTTAACGTGCACGACCAGATCTTGTAATTTCAGATCGCCGAAACTAAGACGTTTTGCATTTTTTGAAAATTCGTCGTAACTGGATTCTGTTTTTGCGCGCTGTTTGCGTCCGAAAAAATCATCATCTCGAAGAAAAATTATTTTTTCTTCGGATAATAATAAAGTTTCTTCGATTCTGCGCGGAATAATCGTGATTGATTGGTTTTTTGACCCTGTATTTGCCAACCACAAAGTCCACGTACAATCTTTTTCGTTGGCTAAATCATATTTAACCTCAAGGCGGTCTAAAATATTTTTTAGACGATCAATCTGAGTTTGATTTTTGATTGAAATAAAAATTTTATATCCGTCAGACAACCATGATTTAAATTTAGGTTCGGCAGACTCAAGCCATTCGTTTGACGCTGGAGTTTTATGAATCGCCATTTGGCTGAATTCAGTCAGCGCCTGCGATCTGTATTCGATGCGAACTTCATTTTCAGATTCGTCATTTAAAAAAGATAAATTTGAATATTGAATATGAACAGATTCTTCAGGCCATTTAAATTTTTCGTAGTTTTCAAAAAAACTTTCAACTGTGGGTTTAAACAAACTGGATTCGCACGATTTAAATTCGCGAATATTTTCTTGGTAAAATTCATCTGCTGCCCGTGAAATTTCAGAAGGATCAAGTTGGTAAATATTTAATCCCGTTGAAAAATGATCCAGTGGATTTTGTAATTTTTCATAACACAGCGGTAGTAAAAATTCTGCGCCCGGAAAATAATTTTTTAATGTCAGCGACCGCAAACATTCGTCACGTTCGGCATGATCAATTTTTCGATCCTTCATTTGTGAGCGAAATTTTTCAACGACAGATTCTAAATTTTCATCGGTCAAATCGTATTCATAAACAGGAGCCAAATTTAAACACAACGATACGTTTGCAGCTGGTGGCGTATCAACGGATAGGCTTAATTGTGTAAGTGCTGAAAAATATTTTAAAGATTCAATTGTGTCGCCAAACAATTCAAGTCGCATCGGCATATTTTCTGCGACAGAAAAAATATCGACGATCCCGCCACGAATACTGAATTGGCCACGATCTTCGACGACTGGCGCTGCTTGGTACCCAAGGCTTACAAAATAGCTGGCTAAATTTGTTGGTAAATCATCATTGATTCGAAATTGTTTGCAGCGCTTATGAAAATTAAAAAATGGAACTGCTTTTTGTAAAAGCGCCTGAATTGGAGCAATAAAAATATGCTTTTTTTGTGGCCGCGCAGCCCAGTATAAAAATTGATTACGATCCCATGAACTGCTGGGAGCAGGATATAATCCTGAATACGGCGAAACATCGAATGGGCGCAAAACAAAACACTGAAAATCTGCACTAAAAAATCGCAAATGATTTTTAAAACTGTCAGCTTGTTCTAAACTTGAAACAACAACAACATTCGGCAAACTATTAAAATAACTTGGATTATTTTGTGACAATAACATTGAAATTGCCAATGTTGATTGGCAGCCGGTGACATTGATTAAATTTTTGTTTTTCAACAGGGCTTGATCTAAAAAATCACTGATACGCAGTTGGGCAGGCATAATGCTGCCTGAAATATTGCCCGCATTTTTAGAGTTTGTGCTTTGATTTTTCAAGATGGGTTATGTTGCCAAAATTTAATAACTCAGTCAAAGTAAGTCATACATATTTCATGGGAGAAATTATGCCTTTGGGTGGAATCATTTTCATCACAGTCTTTATTGCCGTGTTCGGAGTCATCTTGATTTATTTGGCGCGCGCCATCGGTGGCGTCGCAAAACGAACAAGCAAAGCTAAAATGGAAATTTATGAATGCGGGATCGAAGAAATCGAAAAAAAAGATACAAAAGTTTCCGTCAAATTTTATCTGACGGCGATTTTATTTATTCTTTTTGATATCGAAATTATTTTTATGTATCCGTGGGCCGTTAATTTTCGCGATTTTATTGCTTCGGGTTCGGGTGCATTCGTATTTATTTCTATGATGATTTTCTTGGCCATATTTATTTATGGTTTGTGGTGGGAAATTAAATCAAAAGCTTTGGAGTGGGACTAATTATGACATCGATGGGTACATCAAGTTTTGAGATCACTGTAAATATAATTAAAACTCTTGCGGTTTTTTTAATGATGGTTCAAGCGGTTCCAATTTTAGTTTGGCTTGAGCGTCGTGGATCTGCATTTATTCAGAATCGTTTTGGTCCGAATCGCGTGGGGCCATTGGGGTTGGTACAGCTGTTGGCGGATGCGGTCAAGTTTTTACACAAAGAAGATTTTGTTCCAGATAAAGCGAATCGATTTTTATTTTATGCAGCACCTGTGTTTGCTTTGATTCCCGCATCGATTGCGTACATGGCGATTCCGATGTCGACGCCACTTATTTTAGGTGAATCAAAATTTTTAATTCAAGGTTTTGAAATCAACGTCGGAATTGTTTTTATTTTGGGTATTTCATCTTTAGCAGCATATACAATTTTAATGGCGGGCTGGGGATCTGGAAGTAAATTTTCATTGATGGGCGCGATGCGCGCGTCGGCCCAAATCATTTCTTATGAATTAGCGCTGGGCCTGTCGATTGTTGGCGTGATCATGACATACGGAACATTTAACTTAACTGACATGATCACAGCGCAAATGGGCGCGTTGAATTTTTCTGGTTTCGGTTACACCACAACAATTTCATGGCTGCCGAACTGGGGAATTTTTTATCAACCCGTGGCGGCGGTTATATTTTTTGCAGCAGCATTTGCAGAATCAAATCGTTTGCCATTTGATTTGGCCGAGGGCGAGGCTGAATTGGTTGCGGGATTTCATACTGAATACGGCGGCTTTAAAATGTTGATGTTCTTTATCGGAGAATACGGTCACATGATGATCGCGGCCGGATTAATGACGACATTTTTCTTTGGTGGATATTTAATTCCTTATGTGACTCCGGATGATGTTTACCAATTTGGTTTAAATAATTTTGGATCAGAAACAGCGGCGCATATTTTTAATTCAGTGGCGCACTTTTTAATATACAACGTAAAATTCGCTTTATTTTTGTGGATTTTTATTCATGTTCGCTGGACGTTGCCACGATTCAGATACGATCAATTGATGGATCTGGGTTGGAAGACGATGCTTCCGTGGGCCTTGGGAAATACAATTGTGACGTCGATTGTGATTTTCTGTGCGGCGTATTTTAAGTTTTAAGCTTTATTTTAAAGTATCAGT
The DNA here is from genome assembly GCA_043728555.1 of Pseudobdellovibrionaceae bacterium. Taxonomy (GTDB): domain Bacteria; phylum Bdellovibrionota; class Bdellovibrionia; order Bdellovibrionales; family Bdellovibrionaceae; genus Pseudobdellovibrio. The sequence continues at coordinate 5,101 of JAYTMM010000327.1, read as the reverse complement.
TTTTAAAGTAATTTTTTAATAATGAGGTGATCAAATGTCAGTTGATGCAATTCTTTTTTGGATTTTAACCTTAGTTGTTTTAGTTTCTGCGATGTCAGTGATTTTAATGACGAACCCCATTTATTCAGCCCTTTGTTTGGTGATGACAATGGTGGGTGTGGCTGCGATTTTTGTTACACTGAACGCTTATTTTTTGGCGGGCGTGCAATTGATTGTTTATGCAGGCGCCGTGATGGTTTTGTTTGTGATGGTTTTAATGTTGTTCGATTTAAAACATGAATTACAAGCCTTCAGCCGTGGTAAATTCACAGGCGCACTTAAAATCGGATCTGTTGGAATTTTAGCGGGCCTTGTTGTTGGCGCAGTAACGATTGGCAAAAGTTTAACTGAGGTTAAGGCGGTTGCTGAAAATGCGGTCGTTGCCGATACGACAAAAATTTTATCACAAAATTTATTTTTAAAAAATATTTTCGGATTCGAAGCGCTGGGTGTTTTATTGCTGGTGATCGCAGTTGGAACAGTCGCTTTATCAAGAAGTAAAGGCGGGACACATGCTAGAGACTAGTTTTTTAAACAACATTGGCCTTGAACACTATTTAGTTTTATCAGCTGTTTTATTTTCATTAGGAATGGCTGGGGTTTTATTGCGCCGAAATTTGATCGTTTTAATGATGTCGATCGAGCTCATGTTAAACGCGATCAACATCAGTTTTGTAGCGTTTTCAAAATTCAATAATAATCCCGAAGGTCAAGTGATGGTGTTTTTCGTTATGACAATCGCTGCGGCCGAAGCGGCTGTTGGCTTAGCGTTGGCGGTTTCGATTTTTAAAAGATTTAAAGAAGTTAACATCAGATTTTTTGAGCACTTAAAAGGTTAGGAATTAAAAATGAATCATCAAATTTTAATCGCCATTTTATTATTAAGTCCAGTTGTTGGTTTTTTGCTGAACGGTTTACGATTTAAATCTGCAAATTATGTACTGGCTGGCGGCATCGCTACGGGCGCTGTATTTATCTCGTTTATTTGTTCGCTATTGTTATTTTTAGATTTGGTTGCGATGCCTGCAGAAAATCGCAGAATTGCTGCTGAATTTTTCACGTGGATTGCCGTTGATAATTTAAAGGTTAATGCGGGTTTTGTTGTCGATCAAATCAGTTCCATCATGATTTTAATTATCACTGGCGTTGGTACATTGATTCATTTGTTTTCAGTCGGATACATGCATCACGACAAGGGCGTTACAAAATATTTTGCGTATTTAAATTTATTTATTTTTAACATGTTGATTTTAGTTTTAGGCGATTCGCTTTTAACAATGTTTGTTGGCTGGGAAGGCGTTGGTCTTTGCAGTTATTTATTGATTGGTTTTTGGTTCAGCGATTCTGCAAAAGCAGCAGCAGGCATGAAAGCATTTATCACAAACAGAATTGGTGATGCTGCATTTATTATTGGAATGTTTATTTTGTTTATGACCTTTGGAACATTAAACATGCACGAACTAAATGCGCTGGCTCCGACAGCAATCGAAGCTAGTTGGTTGGGTGCCGTGACGCTGGCAACATTAATGTTATTTATTGGTGCTACGGGGAAGTCTGCGCAAATACCATTGTATGTTTGGTTGCCCGATGCGATGGCGGGCCCGACTCCGGTGTCTGCACTGATTCATGCGGCGACGATGGTCACGGCCGGCGTGTATATGATTATCAGGTTGAATCCATTATTTATTGCGGCTCCAAACACAATGTTTGTGATTGCAACAATCGGAGCTGCCACGGCGGTGATGGCTGCGATCATTGGACTTACGCAATATGATATTAAAAAAGTTTTAGCGTATTCAACAGTTTCGCAATTGGGCTACATGTTTTTAGCTGTGGGAGTTGGTGCTTTTGGCGCGGGCATGATGCATTTAATGACGCATGCGTTTTTTAAAGCGTTGATGTTTTTAGGCTCGGGCTCTGTGATTCACGGAATGCATGAAGAACAAGACATCAGAAAAATGGGTGGTCTGAAAAAATATATGCCCATCACGCATTTTACTTTTTTAATGGGCTGGCTTGCGATCATTGGTTTTCCGTTATTTTCAGGATTCTTTTCAAAAGATGAAATTTTATGGAATGCATTTTCATCTCCGCGCGGAGGAGAATTGTTTTGGATCGCTGGAGTTGTTGGCGCAATTTTAACTGCGTTTTATATGACTCGTTTAATGGCCTTGACATTTTGGGGAAAATCTCGTGTAGACAGCAAAGTTCATCCGCACGAAAGTTCATTAATAATGACAATTCCACTAATGATTCTGGCGATTTTATCAGTAGTTGGTGGTTTTGTTGGAGTGCCACACGTGATCGGACAATATTTGGGTCACATTCCGAATTTTTGGGAGCAATGGCTTGAGCCGGTCATTCGTGCGATTCCCGCGAATGAGTTTGTAGCGACTCACGCGGCCGACCACGAAGGCCTTGAATGGTCTTTGATGGGAACATCGGTTGCTCTGGTGATGATTTCTGCGTTAACAGCATTTTATTTTTACATCATTAAGCCGGGCACATCTGAAAAAGTCAGAAAATTTTTCGGGCCTGTTTATAATTTTGTAAATCACAAATATTTTGTTGATGAATTTTATTTTGCAGCTGTGATTAATCCCATCGTAAAACAAAGTCAGAATTTATGGTTTTATGTAGACGTTCATTTTATTGATAAAATGACTTACTGGACGGCGGACATCGTTCGCGGCGGCGGTCGAGTTGTAAAATCTTTTCAAACAGGAAACATGCAGCAATATGCAATGTATATCGGTATCGGTATCGTCGTTGTATTGTCGTTTGTTTTAATGAGGTAGTTATGATTTTAAGTACACTAATATTTTTACCAATTGTTTTTGCGCTGATTTTGACGGCGTGGCCGCAGAAGTCGACGATCAGGCAACTGGCTTTAGGCTTTTCACTTTTACAATTTGCTGTTTCAATTTTAATGTTGAAAGATTTTGATTCTGGTTTTGCAGGGCTGCAGTTTGTTGAAAAATTTTCTTGGATCGAACGCTTCGGAATTTCATATTTCGTGGGTGTCGACGGAATTTCTGTGATGCTAGTAATGCTAACAACATTTTTAATGCCGATCATGATTTTAGCTTCGTGGAAATCAATCGATGAAAAAATCAAAGGTTTTCACATTGCTTTATTCGTATTGCAATCTGCAATGTTGGGTTCGTTCTTAGCCGTTGATGCGATTTTATTTTATGTATTCTGGGAAATGTCACTGGTGCCGATGTATTTCATCGTTGGCGTTTGGGGCGGTGCTAGAAAAATTTATGCGACAGTTAAATTCTTTATTTACACAATGGCAGGCTCTGTTTTGATGTTGCTTGCGATCATTTTCATGATGCGCTTAACTCCAGAAGTCACTGGCGGAAACATCAGCGCCAGTTTGTTAGATTTTTATAAATTAAAAATTCCATTTGTTGCCGGTGAATTTTTCACCGCACAAACATTATTGTTTTTTGCATTTGCACTCGCGTTCGCGATTAAAGTTCCGTTATTTCCATTACACACTTGGTTGCCAGATGCGCACGTTGAAGCGCCAACGCCAGGTTCTGTTGTGCTTGCGGGCGTGATGTTAAAGATGGGAACGTACTGTTATTTACGTTGGGTATTGCCGTTGTTTCCAGAGGCCAGCGCGCATTACGCGTGGTTATTTATTGCGTTGGGCGTGATTGGAATTATTTACGGAGCCTTGGTGGCGATGATTCAACCAGATGTAAAAAAACTGGTCGCATATTCATCGGTTTCACACATGGGCTATATTATTGTTGGAATTTTTGTGATGAATTCATTTGGCGTCAGCGGTGCTTTATATCAAATGTTAAATCATGGTATTTCAACGGGCGCATTGTTCTTGTTGATAGGAATGATTTACGAACGCACACACAGTCGTGAAATTTCAAAATACGGAGGCCTTGCGAAAGCGATGCCTTGGTATACGATTGCATTTGTGATTGTAACGATGTCGTCAATCGCGGTGCCGATGACGAATGGTTTTATCGGTGAATTTTTAATTTTATTAGGTTCATATAAATATAACCCATGGGTTGCTTGTGTTTCTGTATCGGGCGTTGTGTTGGGTGCGGCGTATATGTTGTGGATGGTTAAAAAAGTTTTCTTTGGCCCCGCCGGAGAAATTGTCAGCCACGCGGCAGAGGACAAAGAACACGCATTACATGATTTAAGTGCGCGTGAAATTGCAGTTTTAGTTCCAATGCTTGTGTTAATTTTTTGGATGGGATTATTTCCGAATCATTTTATGGATTATTCAAAGAAAAGCATCGATCATTTAATTGCTAACCAGCAAAATTATTCTTTAGAGTTGCGTTCAGAAGCAACGGTAAGCGCGAAGATGGGGGATAAATAATATGAATAATTCAATCGGACTTTCTGATATTTTATTAATTTCTCCGTTGATCGTTTTGTTTTTATTCAGCCTTATTCCGCTGACAGGAAAAGTTTTAAATAACAACAAAGAACAAAATCCAGCGTCTTCATTAATTGTGGCGTTGATTGGTTTGTGTGTTGCGGGCGGATTATTGGTTGTATTTGGCGGATCTGACCAAACAGCATTTAATGGACAGCTTTTGTTTGACGGACTAACTCAGTGGGCGGGCCTGATTGCATTGTTGGCTGCTGCGGGCGGTTTGATCATGATGTATGAAAATACATCGACGCAAGGCAAGCAGTTTTCAGAATTAATTTTTCTGACGATGAATTCAATTTTGGGAATGTTGATTTTAGTTTCGGCCGTGAATTTATTAACGTTGTTCATTGGTTTAGAATTAATGTCGTTATCGTTGTATTTAATGATTGCGATGTCGAATGAACAAAAAATTTCAAAAGAAGCCGCGATTAAATATTTCGTTTTAGGTTCGTTTGCATCGGCGATTTTTTTATATGGCGTATCGTTCGTATTTGGTTCTGCGAATACAGTGAATATTGTTGATCTGATGGCGAATGCCGCAACATTGGTAAAAACAAATAAAATATTTTTATTTGGAATGTCTTTTATTACGATTGGTTTCTGCTTTAAAGTTTCTATAGCTCCGTTTCACGCATGGAC